>JBLHTS010000128.1:0-9954 GCA_047627695.1 Yoonia sp.
GCCCCTCGCCTTTGGCAAGCGCTGCAATCGCTTCGCCAATGCGCGTCCATATCGACATCAGAATGGGCCTTTCAAAGGGTTTTTTGCATTAACACCAGATCAATCCAACGCCCGAACTTGAACCCCACTTCGGGCAGTGTTGCAACCTGTTGAAACCCTAGTTTGACATGAAAACGCACGGCATCAGGGTTTTCAGCACTGCAACCTGCAAACATGCTGCGTTTACCGACAGCTTTGGCATGGCTTAGAACTGTCTGCATCAGCGCGCGCCCACCACCACGTCCCTGCTGATAGGGATGCACTATGACCGTATGTTCAGAGGTGAACCGATAGCCTTCACCGCCGCGAAACGCGAAGTACCGTGCAAAGCCAAGTACCTGCCCCTGCTCTTCCCAGACAAAACTGTCTTTTGCGATCAAGGTGGCCACTTCTTCTGCAGTCTTTTCGATAGGGTTGAAGGTAACAGTTGTCTCGCGGATTGAGTGGTTCCAAATCTCTGCGATTTGCGGCGCATCGGCAGTTTCCGCAGCACGTATGGTCATAGTGTGCGTATGCCATGCGGCGTTTCAAAGGTCGCCTGCATCGCGAAATCTCCGACAGAGAGCGAGATACGTGGATCATCTAACGACACCATTTGTGAAATCGTCTTCATATCGGGATGTGTCACTTCAAGTCGCAGCATTTTGCACCCCGAAGACGCAAGCCTGCCCGCCGGATGTCGCGTACCTTCGGCCCATTGGATCAAAGTTGGAAACGCGCCGCCGTAAGGTAGACCACCGCCGTCAGGCACCGTGATTTGCCAGGACAAATCACCGCGCGTCAATGCACGCGCCGGACCCGCCACCGAAGGCGCGTTCGCTGTGTTGTCGGTCTGGCAAATCCAATTCGCCAAGCGTGGCGGACCGCTGAACCGATCAAGATCAAACCAACAATGGCCTGCTTCGGGGTTCGCGTGAGGTTCCTTTGCGATCACCTCAAGGTAGAGCCCGTCCGCCAATCCCAACAACGTGTTGTGGGTGCCATAGCGCGGATGCTGCCCGCCTTGCTGGAGCGTGACACCAAGGCGGTCTTGGACCCAAGCGGTGCCTTCATCCAAAGATGCGCAAGCGACGGCAAGATGATCAAGAGTGAGCATAGTAATGCCTTAGGTGCGTGCTTCGCGAATTATCACCAGAATATCTTGCGCCGCTTTGGGAATATTTGTTCCCGGCCCAAAGATCGCTTTCACGCCGCGGTCATACAGAAACTGATAGTCCTGCTGTGGAATTACGCCGCCACAAATGACGATAATGTCGTCTGCACCGGCATCTTTCAGCGCTTGCACCAGCTTAGGCGCCAATGTCTTGTGCCCCGCGGCTTGGCTACTGATCCCGATCACATGCACATCATTGTCGATAGCATCCTGCGCGGCCTCGGCGGGTGTCTGGAACAGCGGTCCGACATCTACATCAAAGCCGATGTCAGCGAACGCCGTTGCAATCACTTTGGCCCCGCGATCATGCCCGTCTTGGCCCATTTTCACGACCAGCATGCGCGGTCGGCGGCCTTCTTCTTTGGCGAATTCTTCAACGCTTGCTTGAATAGCGGCAAAGCCTGCGTCGCCTTCGTAGGCCGCGCCATATATGCCCGCAAGGGTCTTAACTTCTGCGCGGTGACGCCCGAATACTTTTTCCATCGCCATACTGATTTCTCCTACAGTGGCTCGTGCGCTTGAGGCTTCAATGGCCGCCTCCAACAGATTGCCGCCCTCATGCGCACGGCGGGTCACTTCGTCCAATGTAGCCTGACAAACCGCATCATCACGCGCGGCTTTCGTGGCCTGAAGCCGCTTAATCTGCGACAGGCGCACGGCCTCGTTGTCGATATCTAGGATATCAATCGGGTCTTCGTTGTCTTTGCGGTATTTATTGACGCCCACAACAACTTCGGTGCCGCGGTCGATGCCTGCTTGCCGTCTTGCGGCTGTTTCCTCGATCCGCAGCTTGGGCATGCCAGAGGCGACGGCCTTGGTCATGCCGCCCAATTCTTCGACTTCTTCAATCAGCGCCCATGCGGCCTCTGCCAGTTCATGGGTCATGTTTTCGACGTAGTAAGACCCTGCCAGCGGATCGACGACATTGGTGACGCCGGTTTCTTCTTGCAAAATCAACTGCGTGTTGCGGGCAATGCGGGCGCTGAATTCCGTGGGCAGCGCAATCGCCTCGTCCAGCGCATTGGTGTGGAGCGACTGAGTGCCACCCAAAACAGCGCTCATCGCTTCATAGGCTGTGCGGATTACGTTGTTGTATGGGTCTTGTTCCTGCAACGACACGCCAGATGTCTGGCAATGGGTGCGCAACATCGAAGATTTGGGATCTTTGGGTTCAAATTCAGCCATGATCCGCGACCACAGCAGTCGGGCTGCACGCAATTTCGCGGCTTCCATGAAGAAATTCATGCCAATGGCAAAGAAGAACGACAAACGCCCTGCGAATTTATCCACGTCCATGCCGCGCGCGATAGCGGTCCGCACGTATTCACGCCCGTCCGCCAGCGTATAGGCCAGCTCTTGCACCAAATTCGCGCCCGCCTCTTGCATATGGTAGCCGCTGATCGAGATCGAGTTGAATTTCGGCATCTCGTCAGTCGTATATTCGATGATATCCGCAATGATCCGCATCGAGGGCTCAGGCGGATACACATAGGTGTTGCGGACCATGAATTCCTTCAGAATATCGTTCTGGATTGTACCAGACAGCACATTGCGGGGATGCCCCTGTTCTTCGCCTGCAACGATGAAATTCGCCAAAATCGGAATCACCGCACCATTCATGGTCATAGACACAGAAACCTTGTCTAACGGGATACCATCAAACAGGATTTTCATGTCCTCGACGCTATCAATGGCGACACCAGCCTTGCCAACGTCACCCTCTACGCGCGGATGGTCACTGTCGTAGCCTCGGTGCGTTGCCAGATCGAAAGCGACAGAAACGCCCTGCTGGCCGGCAGCAAGCGCTTTGCGGTAAAACGCGTTGGATTCCTCTGCAGTCGAAAAACCTGCGTATTGACGGATGGTCCAAGGGCGGCCTGCATACATCGTCGCTTTGACGCCACGCGTGAAAGGCGCTTGGCCCGGAATGCCGCCCATATGCGGCAATCCGTCCGTGTCCTCTGCGGTATAGAGCGGTTGCACGGGAATGCCCTCAAGCGTGTTCCACGTCAGGGCCTCGAGGGGCTTGCCACGGAGTTCTTTTTTGGCAATTTCTTCCCAAGTTTTCTTATCAGACATTGGCACCTCCAACGGGTAACAGATGTGGGGTCACGAATTTGTTGAAACTCATTTCAACTTCCCCCTTAGCTTTTGGCGCAAGCGCCGCTATATCCAGTGTTATGAAGTTATTGATGAACATCGCGCTTGCCGCATTGATCGCCCTGCCCGCAGCAGCAGAAGAAAAAACTGTGGTTGAACGGTGGCAGGAGGACCGAACGCAGATATTTGATGGGGCTGAAATCGTTCTGGCCGACCTCCACTGGATCGCGCGCCCTGTGGTCGTCTTTGCCGACACGCCCAATGACCCGCGTTTCAAGCAGCAGATGGATTTGCTGCTGGCCGAAGTGGACCGTTTGGCTGAACGTGACGTAATCATCATTGTCGACACCGATGCAGAGGCAATGTCGGACGTCCGGACTGCGTTGCGTCCGCGCGGGTATATGCTGGCGTTGGTCAGCAAGGATGGCCAAGTCGCTTTGCGCAAACCCGAACCCTGGAGCGTACGCGAGTTATCGCGGTCCATCGACAAAATGCTCCTGCGCCAGCAAGAGATTTCCGACAGACGGTCGGGTGTGCCGTAAGCAAAAAGGCAAAGCGTTGTGATCATTCAAATTCCATGATCACATCATCAACCGCCAAGCTGTCGCCCGCGTCCGCATTGATCTTTTTGACCACGCCTTTGCGTTCGGCGCGCAGGATATTTTCCATCTTCATGGCTTCAACCGTGCAAAGGGTTTGGCCTTCTTGCACTTCGTCGCCTTCGGCGACATCGACCTTTACGATCAGACCAGGCATTGGGCAGAGCAGGAATTTCGATGTATCCGGTGCCACCTTTTCCGGCATCAGATTGGCAAGTTCGGCCTGACGCGGCGTGCGCACATGGACCTTCACATCGGCCCCGCGATAACGCACGCGGAAACCGCCTGAGATTTTTCCAATCTTCAAGACCAGAGGCGAGCCATCAACCATCAAACGCGCAAGCGGATCGCCTGGTGTCCAATTGCTTTCAACACGCAGAACGCGGTCGCCAATGCTGACATCAGCGCCTGATTTATCAGCTTTGATGTACACTTTGTGCGCCTCGCCCTGCAGCTTGACGTCCCATTCTTCGCCGACATGCCGTTCATGGTTGTCCATCCGACCAGATATTCGTGTGCGGCGGATTTCGGCAACACGGTGCATCGCGGCAGCGGCGGCAGCAATACGCATGCAAGCCTCTGACTTTAGGGCGACACCGTCGAACCCTTCAGGGTATTCTTCTTCAATGAAAGCAGTGGTCATTTTACCGCTAATGAATTTTGGATGATCATAGACCGCCGCCAAGAACGGCAGGTTGTGACCAATCCCCTCAAGCTCGAACCCGTCAAGGGCAAGGCGCATTTCCTCGATCGCGCTGGCGCGATCAGGGGCCCATGTGCAGAGCTTTGCGATCATCGGATCGTAGAACATGCTGATCTCGCCGCCTTCAAAGACACCGGTATCGTTGCGCACGGCGCGGGTAGGTGTAGCCTCTTCTACAGGTGGGCGATAGCGGGTCAGGCGACCAATGGAAGGCAAAAACCCACGGTACGGGTCTTCGGCATACAGGCGGCTTTCCATCGCCCAACCGTTGATTTTCAGATCACTTTGCTGGAATGGCAGCTTTTCACCAGCGGCGACACGGATCATCTGTTCGACAAGGTCGATGCCGGTGATCAATTCAGTCACAGGGTGTTCAACCTGCAAACGTGTGTTCATCTCAAGGAAGTAGAATTTACGGTTTCCATCCACGATAAACTCGACCGTACCTGCGCTGGTATAGCCGACGGCTTGGGCAAGTGCGACGGACTGTTCGCCCATCGCTTTGCGGGTTTTTTCGTCAAGGAAGGGGCTTGGGGCTTCTTCAATGACTTTCTGGTTGCGGCGCTGGATCGAACATTCGCGTTCATGCAAATAGACAGCATTACCATGCGCATCAGCCAAGACCTGAATTTCGATGTGGCGTGGCTGGGTCACGAATTTTTCGATGAAAATGCGGTCGTCACCAAAGCTATTGGCGGCTTCGTTCTTGGAAGACTGGAAACCTTCCCGGGCCTCTGTGTCATTCCACGCGATCCGCATGCCTTTTCCGCCACCACCGGCAGAGGCTTTGATCATCACCGGATAACCAACTTGGTTCGAGATTTTCACCGCATCTTTGGCGTCCTCAATCAAACCCATGTAACCTGGTACGGTAGAGACATTGGCTTCTTGAGCGATTTTCTTGGACGTGATTTTGTCGCCCATCTTTTCAATCGCACCCTTTGGGGGGCCGATAAATACAACGCCTGCCGCCGCCAGAGCATCCGCAAATTTCGGGTTCTCAGACAAGAAACCATAGCCGGGGTGAACCGCTTCGGCACCCGTCTGCTTGATCGCGGCCATGACCTTATCAATGACAATGTAGGATTGGTTCGCGGGGGACGGGCCGATATGTACCGCTTCGTCAGCCATTTTTACGTGCAGCGCGTTACGGTCAGCGTCAGAATAGATGGCGACCGTTTTGATACCCATGCGACGGGCGGTCTTGACGACGCGACATGCGATTTCACCGCGGTTGGCGATAAGAATTTTCTTGAACATGAACTTTAGTCCCCAAAACGCAAAACCGCCACCGAGGCAAAGCCTCGATGACGGTTTTTAGTCAATAAGCGCCCGTTGTAGGCGCGTTTATCTAATTTATTTGCAGACTTGTACGCCCGCGTCATCGCAGAATACGCCAGCGGCTGCACCGAGAACCATTGAGCCTGTGCGGTCTGTTCCAAGCAGTTCTGCAGCCACAAGGCCAGCACCTGCGCCTGCAACTGCACGCTCCGCATCGTTTTGAAGGCAACCTGCCAAACCGAATACCGCCACTGCCGCAAGGATGATTGATGTCTTTTGCATAGTCTTAAGCCTATCGTTGTTTCTGAATTCGCATCACAATTGATGCAATCAATGCGCCCAGATACACCCAGATCGCCGTGATATCCAATATCATACCCAAATTGCGCTGAATGTCGGCGAAAAACCGTCATCGGCCTGCTTGGTGAGTAAGCAGGCCGATTTGGGGAAGGGTAACGGTATCGAGAATTAGCAACACAACGCTGACTGGAAAGCTGTGCTAATTCGATCAATCTGCCGCAGGTCGCGGCGCAGTGAAAGTATACTTTTTGCAAGCGACCAATCTCGGCGGCTTCTTGCTGAAATTGCGCCCTAACTTGTTCAATCACCGGCTTACAAAGCATGATTAAAGCCCCACCAGATCTGGGAAAGTTTGACGAACGACATTCGCGTCAATCCGCAGCATCCCCTCGTAACTGGCGGGGTCAAATGGGTCTTCGGCTGGTATAACCTCGCGCCCGAATAGCCAACTCAGCCGCCCTGCATCCAGATTTCCACGCTCAAAGGGTTCTTCGCCAAAGTGATCCCACAAGGCTTGCATAAAACCCGCGTCAGCCCGTTTATCAGGTGGGCGTCTGTCTGGGTAGCGGACCCGCACTGACAGGGCCGTGGCACCGTCTTTGTTCGCGCGACGCAGCACGAACTGGAAATCAGTCCCTGGCAAACGCCCCGGAAAATTGCGGTGTTTGACCATGTAAGGTAGGTTAGCCATTAAAAGCTGCCCTTTTATGTGTGCATAAAGTAATCACAGCGGGATATTGTCGTGCTTTTTCCACGGTGTGTGGACCTTTTTGTTACGCAAGGATGCAAAGGCGCGGCACACCCGTTTACGGGTGGAATGCGGCATGATGACCTCGTCTATCACGCCTTTTTCGGCCGCGACGAATGGATTTGCAAACCGGTCTTCGTAATCCTGCGTGTGTTTTGCGATCTTTTCAGCGTCGCTCAGATCGGCACGGTGAATAATCTCGGTGGCCCCTTTGGCGCCCATGACTGCAATCTCTGCCGTGGGCCAAGCATAGTTGAAATCACCCTGCAAATGCTTTGAGGACATAACAACATACGCGCCGCCATAAGCTTTGCGTGTAATGACCGTCACCTTGGGAACAGTGGCTTCGCCATAAGCATAAAGCAGTTTCGCCCCGTGTTTGATCACACCGCCATATTCTTGGGACGTGCCGGGAAGAAATCCAGGAACATCAACAAGCGACAAGATTGGAATTTCAAACGCATCACAGAACCGCACAAAACGAGCGGCCTTGCGAGAACTATCGATATCCAAACATCCCGCCAAAACCATTGGCTGGTTGGCGACGACACCGACAGTCGAGCCTTCCATACGGATAAATCCGGTCAGTATATTTTTCGCAAACTCTTCCTGAATTTCATAAAAATCGCCTTCATCGGCAAGTTTTGTGATAAGCTCTTTCATGTCGTAGGGCGAATTTGGATTGTCCGGAACCAAAGTATCTAGGCTATCTTCGATGCGGTTCACATCATCAAAGAAAGGCCGCACAGGTGGTTTCTGGGTGTTGTTGAGCGGTAGGAAATCAATAAGGCGGCGCACTTCGGCCAATGCCTCTACGTCATTTTCAAATGCAGCATCCGCAACCGAAGATTTCTTGGTGTGGGTTGATGCACCCCCCAATTCCTCTGCCGTGACGACTTCATTTGTGACGGTTTTCACGACGTCAGGGCCCGTTACAAACATGTAAGAGCTGTCTTTAACCATAAAGATAAAGTCGGTCATCGCAGGCGAATAAACCGCGCCGCCCGCAGTTGGCCCCATAATCAAGCTGATCTGCGGGACAACGCCAGAGGCAGTGATGTTACGCTGAAATACTTCGCCGTATGCTGCAAGGCTGGCAACACCTTCTTGAATACGGGCACCACCGCTGTCGTTAATGCCAATAATGGGTGCGCCGTTCTGGACGGCCATATCCATGATCTTGCAGATTTTCTTGCCATGGGTTTCCGATACGGACCCCCCCATGACGGTGAAGTCCTGAGAGAACACATAGACCAGACGCCCGTTGATCGTGCCCCAACCGGTCACAACGCCATCACCAGCGGGGCGGGTTTTTTCCATTCCGAAATCGGTGCAGCGGTGGGCTACGAACATATCGAATTCTTCGAAAGACCCGTCGTCCAGCAACAACTCGACCCGTTCGCGCGCGGTCAGCTTGCCTTTGCTGTGCTGTGCGGCAATCCGGCGTTCGCCGCCACCCATACGTGCGGCTGCGCGCCGCGTTTCAAGTTCCTGCAAAACATCCATGAGAGTCCACCTTCGCGAGTTGTTCCCCTTGCATAGCTGGACTGCGAAGCGGAAAGAAGCCTCAATGCGAATATTTGCAAATGTTGCGATTTGCAGAATCGTAGTATTGCAAATATGCAAATTCGTCGCACAGTGCCCTCGCGACAGCGATAGACAAGTAGTCTCAAGCTGCCTAAACCACCCCCATGAACACACTTCCAACTGTTCGGTTCTTGGACCGCACCACACCCCCACATCTTCTGACGCTTGTTCTGATAACAGGCATGTCGGCGTTGAGCATGTCGATCTTTCTGCCGTCGCTAGCAGCGATGACCACTTATTTCGACACCGAATATGCAATCATGCAGATCGCTTTGTCGGGCTATTTAGCCGCGACCGCCATATTGCAGGTCTTTATCGGCCCAATCTCGGACCGGTACGGACGGCGGGTTTTGGTATTGGGTTCACTGCTCGTCTTTGTGCTGGCAACGATCGGCGCTTTCTTCGCAACCACGGTCGAAACCTTCTTGTTCTTCCGCATCTTGCAAACTGCCGTTGCGACTGGCATGGCGCTAGGCCGCGCGATTATCCGCGATATCGTGCCACAAGAGCAAGCTGCCTCAATGATCGGTTATGTGACCATGGGCATGGCGCTAGTGCCAATGGTTGGGCCGATGATCGGCGGTGCGCTTGAACAGGCATTTGGCTGGCAGGCTACTTTTGTTTTCCTTGCTTTGGCTGGTTCGGCCACGCTCGCGCTGGTCTTTTTCGACCTTGGTGAAACCGTGCAAGGCAAAGGCACCAGTTTCCGCGATCAACTTGTTACCTATCCAGAATTGCTCAGCTCGCCCCGCTTTTGGGGCTACGCGCTTTGCGCAGCCTTCGGGTCTGGTGCATTTTTTGCATTGCTTGGTGGCACATCGTTTGTGGCCAGTGAAATCTTTGACCTTTCTCCGCTTTGGAGTGGGATTGCTTTGGGAGCTCCTGCAATTGGATATGCTATTGGTAACTTCTTGTCGGGGCGACTTTCGGTCCGCCTGGGGATCAACCGCATGGCGATTATCGGCACGCTGGTCACTATTTTTGGCCTCGGCCTTTCGGTGATTTTGACACTCTCGGGTGTGCACCATCCGCTGAACTTCTTTGGATTTTGTGTGTTCCTAGGTTTGGGAAACGGGATTATGCTGCCCAATGTGTTGGCTGGATCAATCTCTGTGCGGCCTCACTTAGCTGGCACGGCCAGCGGGTTGGGTGGTGCGATCATGATTGGTGGTGGCGCAGCACTGTCACAGTTTGCGGGCAGTATCCTGACAATCGAGACGGGCACGTTGCCACTGCAACTGATTATGCTGGGCGTTTCGGTCCTTGCGCTGCTCTCTGTGCTCTTCGTTGTCTGGCGAGAAAAGCGGATCGCTTGACGCCCGCTTTGCAGTTGCTAATCTCGTGCAGCTAATCTGCAAAGGTGCGAAATGGCCGTTCAAAAACTTTATGCTGGGGCAAAGCTGCGCGAATTGCGCGGGCGCCTGTCGCTGACGCAGAAAGCGTT
>JBLHTS010000129.1:0-9940 GCA_047627695.1 Yoonia sp.
ATTATCGTCGCCGTCACGATGATGAGCCAAGCATCGCGGTTTCCAATCGCTATCGAGCTTTTTCTCTATGTCCTGTTGGGGATCGGTTGGGCGTTTCCACTCAAATGGGTGTTCAAGGGGATTGGCCAAGAAGATCCAGACCAGAGGCAGCAATGAAAGAAAATGGCGGAGCATTGCTCCGCCATTTTTTGTTCTCTTCAGTGTCCTGACTAACCCCGCGCAGCTTGGTTCCCACTGGGCCGAAAGCGCGTGTTATCGGGGAGTTGGAAGCGCCCGTTGCTGAGTTTGACAATCCGCGACTGGCGCAGCAACCGTCCGAAACAGCGCAGTCCGTCCTCGCGTGCCACTTCGGCCTCTGTAGCGGACTGCACGACTTTCATAACTTGCGGGCGCGAAAAATCGCTTTCGCCTTCCACAAAGGCTAAATAGGCGGCGGCAGCTTCAAGCTTGTCGACTAGATCTGTGGCTCCATGCTGCTGTGCAAAGTTTGCGAATGTCAGGACTTCGGATTCGGTTGACGTGGCTTTCGATGCTGCCGCGATCCCGCGCAAGCGTGCGGCGGCTTCGGTCAGCGGTGCGACATCGCGCAGGCTGCTGCTTGGGCCTTCGGCGGACTTTTCGGACCTGATGGGTTCCACAAGTTTGAGTGGCGGGAGTGCCGTGCCGTCAGAATTCTCGGTACCTTCAAGTGAACCTAGATCCTCACGGAACAAGGCACTGACATCGCGGGACTTTGCGCCTGTATCGCCCAGTTGACGAGCCGCTTCTGTGGCGGCAACAGCAGCCTTAAGCTGTGCGATCGCATCACGGCCATCGCGGGTTTCTTGCAGGTCAAGCTGCAGATCTGTTTTGGTCATAATCCGGCTCATGGCATCTTCGACGCTACGGGGTAGACCGTGGCGGGCCAACTCGTTGCCGGGGCGCGATGCAATCTCGCGTTCGATTTTGGCGACTTCTTCGTGCAGATCGAAATCGTCATCATCTGCGACAGAATCAGTGATCGGGCGGTGACGTGTTGTCAGAAGAAGCGGCTGGCTATCGTGTTCAGGCTGCTTTGATACGATCTTTTCTGCCGGAGCAGCGCTTTCTTTTGAGCGGTCATCATCATCTGTCATGTCAGAATCTGATGCAACTTCGTCGGTCGACACGTCCTCTGCAATGTCGTCTTCATCTTGATCTACAATGTCGTCTTCCTCTTGCGTATGCAAAACCAAAGGCGCGGTGTCCGCGTCAGCTTCAATGGCCTCTTCAGGAAGATCTTCAATGGTCTTTTCCTCTGTCAGAGACAAAGGCTTGCTTTCCTCGACTGGGGCTGCTTGACGCAACGCGTCAGCGTTCATCAATTCAGAATTGCGTTTGGCAAGCTCTGCCAAGCGCTGCGCGAGCGGGTTTACCGCCTTTGGCGCATTGCGGGCTTCGGCCTCTGTCAAATCTTCGACATAGGTGTCGTCACGTACAGGTTGGCCGCCGCGACCAACAACTGCGCGGATCCGCTGGAGCTTTTCGGCAACGCTGGTTTCATAGTCATTTGGCTTTGCAGATTTGGCGAATACGTTCTTTTCCGCCTCGTTCGGCGCGCTAGCTTCGTCTTCGTCGTCGAAGGCTTTGCTGGTAGCGCTTTCGGGAAGGTCCTGCAGTTCGTCTTCAGCCACTAATTCAGTAACGTCATCCTCGGCTGTTTCGTCTGTGTAATCCGCAGATTGCTCTTCAATCTCTGCTAATGTGTCGATTGACTGTTCGGGCAGGGGCTCATCAATGGCATCCGGTTCTGCCGCGGCGTGCGCAACTTCTTCCTCGCGCATGACACGCAGGCTTACCCGGTTTTCTTCGGTTTTGATCGCGATCTTGGCGTCAGATTGTTCCGCTGCGAGGCGTGTGAGCGTCTCTATATCAGGGACAACAAAATTTTCATCTGTAAAAAGCTTGTTCCCCGCCAGTTCGTGTAAATAGCTAACCACAATTCTCATTGTCTCAACTGCGTCGTCGAACCCTTCCAATCGGCAAGAAAAATGTCCGTAGGTAACATCCAGGATTTTAATATTCTCGCTCATGCGCTAAAGCTTTCTAAGTTATCAGCGGCCACCCGCTGGACAAAATTGAAGTTCTTGGTTGATCTTAACACACACTACATTCGAGATCATTTTGTGGCCCTTTTAGGGAATGTTTGTGAATTGAGGTGCAATCTGTGTCTAGCGAAACCATTGTTTCAACATCGAGACCAGTTTGCTTGGTTGGCGGTGCTTCTGCAACACCTGTCGAAATAAATGATATATCTCAGTGGGTTGTGGGGTTTGTGGCGGTTGATTCCGGTGCTGACGCCGTGCTGGGGGCAGGCATAACCCCAATTGCAGTCATAGGAGATTTGGATAGTTTGTCGCAGACAGCACGTGACACATTTGTTAATTTACTGTGCCAAATCAATGAACAATCGACGACCGATTTCGAAAAGGCGCTGATCCATGTGGCCGCGCCTGCCATAATTGCACTTGGTTTTACCGGTGGGCGGATGGATCACGTCCTATCGGTGCTGAGTGTCATGATGCGCTATCCCGACAAGCCGGTTATCCTGGCTGACCCTGATGATGTCAGCTTTTTGGCGCCAAAGGGCCTGAGCGTTTTCGAATTACCCAAAGGTTCGCGCGTTTCATTAATGCCAATAGCGCCGGCAACCGTCAGCTTGGACGGCGTGGTTTGGCCTTTTGCGCAAACCCTGATGACAATGACAGGTTTCACCAGTCCATCAAATGCGGCAATCGGAGGCGACGTGGTAATTCAAACGGATGCGCCGATCCTTGTTACACTGCCGCGGGCGCATCTGCCGACTGCTTTGAAAGCCGTTGTTCGCGGATGATAATATAAAGCCCTGCACCGATAGTGATGCAGATCCCGAAGGCGGCCGTCCCGTTGGGCAGGTCAGAAAATATCAGCCACCCGATCGCGGTACCGAAAGGGATCTCTAGATATTGCATTGGCGCCACGGTTGATGCAGGCGCGAAACGCAGGCTCCATGTCATAAAAAGATGTGCGAACGTCCCCAGCACGCCAAGTGCCGCTAATAGACCCCATGTCGCCGTTGGCAGGGTCAAACTAAAACCGCCAACCGCTTCCGGGAAAGCGAAGAACAAAACAATCAAGATACCAGTCGCCTGAATGCCGCTGATTGCCTGCAATTTGATTGGGTCCAGTGCACGGGCAATTTTGCGGGTCACCATCATGAACAGGGAAAACACCACGGCCACCCCGAGGGGGTAAAGCGCTGGAAAGCCGACTTCGACAAAGTTGGGTTGGATCACCAAAAGCGTGCCAATAAAGCCCACGGCGCAGGCTCCCATCCGGTGGATACCAACCTGTTCGCCCATCATGAAATACCCAAGCAGCAGCATAATAAATGGCATCACAAAAGCAATCGCCAATGCGTCCGCCAAGGGCAAGTAACGCAGTGCAGTGAACATCAGCCCAATGCCAAGGATATGCAGCACGGTGCGCGCAAGCGTCCACATCAGGATGCCTTTGGGTAGCCGTAAATCCTGACCCTTAAGCAGAACGAGCGGTAGCAAGACGATCGCTTGAATGCCAAAGCGCACAAATATCAGGACGCCAAGAGCAACAGTACCGCCAAGAAGTTTTGCAATACCATCCCCCAAAGGGGCCAGCACGCAAAATGCCAGCATCAGCATGACACCTAGGAAAGGACGATCATCGTTCATCAGGCAAGTTTAGCAGTTAGGCACATTCACAGCGAGACCACCAAGGGCGGTTTCTTTGTACTTTTCGCTCATGTCCATACCGGTTTGGCGCATGGTCTCGATCGCGACATCAAGTGAAACCAGATGTTTGCCGTCGCCGCGCATCGCCAGTGATGCCGCCGAAACGGCTTTGATCGCCCCCAACCCGTTACGTTCGATGCAGGGCACTTGGACAAGTCCTTTGACTGGATCGCAGGTCATGCCAAGGTGGTGTTCAAGCGCGATTTCAGCACCGTTTTCAATCTGCTCGGGGGTTCCACCCAGAACCGCCGCAAGACCAGCCGCCGCCATCGCAGCTGCGCTACCGACTTCGGCCTGACACCCACATTCAGCGCCAGAGATCGACGCATTAAATTTGATCAACCCGCCAATGGCCGCTGCGGTAAGCAGGAATTCGGGCACACGAGATTGCGTGGCCCCTGGAACATGGTCTAGCCAATAGCGGATCGTGGCGGGAATTACGCCCGCTGCGCCATTCGTGGGGGCCGTCACAACTTGGCCGCCAGCGGCATTTTCTTCATTCACGGCCATGGCGTAAGTAGACATGAAGTCATTGATTGTATGTGGTGCTGTAAGGTTCATGCCACGTTCAGCCTGAAGCGCGTCATAAATCCCTTTTGCGCGTCTGCGCACATAAAGCCCCCCGGGCAGGATACCATCAGTGTGCAAGCCGCGCTCTATGCAGGCGTTCATCACATCCCAGATGCGGGCCAAGCCTTGATCAAGGTCAGCGCCGGGCATGCGTGACATTTCATTGGCGCGTTTCATCTCGGCGATGGATTTGCCAGACATTGCGGCCATATCCATCATCTCTTGGGCTGATTGGAACGGGAACGGGACGGGAGCGCCTGTGTCGCTGTCCTTGCCTGCTGCAAGCTCTGCGTCGGTCAACACAAAGCCGCCACCGATAGAATAATAAGTGACTTGGGTGATCACATCACCTTGGGCGTCCGTGCCGCGCAGGATCATCCCGTTTGCATGCCTTGGCAAAGCAGGACCATAGTCGAAAATCAGATCGTCCTTTGGGTGAAACTTCAACTTCCCAAGGCCTTCGGGTGACAAAGTATGATCTTTTGCGATGCGGGCCAGTTCCGCATCCGCTTTTGCAGCATCATATGTGTCAGCGCGAAATCCGGCCAACCCAAGGGTGACCGCGCGGTCGGTGGCATGCCCGACCCCCGTAAAGGCCAAGCTGCCGTGCAGCGATGCTTGTACGCCTGCCACTTTGAAAGGCTGAGCGCGCAAATGGTCCAAGAACCTTGCCGCTGCAACCATGGGGCCAATTGTATGGGATGATGAGGGGCCAACGCCCACTTTGAACATATCGAAGACGGATAAAAACATCTAAGGAGCACTTTCTTCTGGGGGATTGCATGGCGATAGGGACGAAAACGGGGTCGGGCCAAGCCCTTCCGCAAGTGCTACGGATTGCGCAGCATCGCGGATTTCGGTGCGCTGGGCAAATGCCTTGAGGCGCGGCCACTGGTCCAAGTTGAACCAATCCGGCCCCCCACCATGTGGTTTCGACCAGCGTAGCATCGGGGCAAGATAGCAGCCTTGCGCGGTTGCATCACTGGAGTCCAACCAAACCGCCGTTTGAGCGGTTTCAAGAACATCCAAGTACTGCTGAAGTCGGATTTTGGCCATGCGATGGGTTGGGCCAATATCCCCGTCCGCGTATTGCTCTGGGTAAAACAAAGTGCGCAGCGTGGGGTGTAAGGTGTTTGCCAACCACATCATCCACTGCATGGCGTACATGCGGGCAGGGGCATCTGGGGCGGGCAAAAGCGGCCTTCGCGATCGGCCAACCATATGATGATTGCTGCGGTTTCGAACATTGTGCCGTGCGGCGTTTCCAAAACGGGGATCAGCCCATTGGGGTTCATCGCAAGAAAAGCATCTGATTTGTGGGCGCGCAGACGGCGGTCAACAAGGACCGTTTCATAAGCCAGTCCAAGCTCTTGCAATGTCAGTCGCACACAAAGCGAGGCATTGTCTGCGGCGATGTGAAGGCGCAATAATTCGAACATGCACAAGGGCTATCCGATTGGCCGCTAACCAGCGTCACCAAATACGACACTTCGCCTGAAAAACGCGCTTGGAGCAGTCCGTTGATATCGGCTGGTGGGGTGTGGGCAATTGGGGCCTCGCCCCCGACCGCGATCTTGCCTATAACACTAGAATATTGAAAGCGGAGTGGCGTTATGACCAGTGAATTAAGCCCAATTGATACGGCGAAATTTATCGCAGCAAAGCAAGCTACGGAATATGTCGAATCTGGCATGAAAATAGGACTTGGCAGCGGTTCAACGGCTGCATGGCTGGTTCAATGTCTTGGCGAGATGGTGCGCGAAGAGGGCCTTAAGATCAAAGGTGTCCCTACTTCTAACGACACCGCTGAACTGGCCCGCGAGGTCGGCATCGATGTGATGACCTTGGAAGACGCAAAGTGGCTTGATCTCACGATTGACGGTGCGGATGAATACGACGCCTCCTTGACCCTGATCAAAGGTGGCGGTGGGGCGCATCTGCGTGAAAAAATTGTGGCGACCGCCAGTGATCGAATGATCGTTATCGCGGATGCGACCAAGAAGGTGGACACGCTTGGCGCATTCCCTTTGCCGGTCGAAGTGATCCCTTTCGGCCTGTCTGTGACCCAGAGCCTGATTGCGGAAACCCTGACAGGTATGGACGTTCTGGGCCGAGAGATCACGCTGCGCAAATTCAACGATAAACCTTTTATAACAGACGAGGGCAATATGATCCTTGATCTGCATCTCAAGCATATCGCGCATCCGCGCGAGCTTAGCTTGTTGCTTAATCAAATCCCCGGTGTCGTTGAAAACGGCCTGTTCATAGACATTTGCGATGTGGTTATCGTTGGCCATGGAGACGGCAAAGTGAGCGTCCGTGACATCACAAACGACTCATTAGAGATATTTCGCTACGACGTGCGCGACGATGATAACATCTTTGCTGGCATGGCAGACTAATTCGCGTCCAATTTTTTTCTAACCAATCGGAGCCCACTTATGACTTTTGACTATGACCTTTTCGTCATCGGCGGCGGCTCTGGTGGGGTGCGGGCGGCGCGTGTTGCGGCCGCGACTGGTGCAAAGGTTGCGCTGGCCGAAGAATACCGCATGGGCGGCACCTGTGTCATTCGTGGTTGCGTACCTAAAAAGCTGATGGTTTTTGCGTCCGGCTATTCCGAGATGTTTGATGACGCGCGTGCCTATGGCTGGGATGTGAACGAAGGGCCGTTCAACTGGCCGCGTTTTCGCGTGCAAATGCATAAGGAACTGGATCGGCTTGAAGGCATTTACCGCAAGCTACTTGGCGGATCTGATGTAGAGATTTTCGATGCCCGGGCGTCGTTGAAAGATCCTCATACGGTGAAGTTGTCCACCGGCCAAACGGTCACTGCAAAGCATATTCTTGTCGCCACTGGCGGGCGCCCTGTTGTGCCTGAAATGCCCGGCTCAGAGCTTGGCATTACCTCAAACGAGGTTTTCTTACTTGATGAAATTCCCATGTCGATCCTGATCATTGGCGGCGGCTATATTGCTTCTGAATTTGCAGGCATCCTGAACGGGCTAGGGGTTAAAGTGACCCAGTTCTACCGTGGCGCGCAAATCCTGCGTGGCTTTGATGATGAAGCACGCGGGCTGGTAGCCGAAGGCATGCGTGCCAAAGGCGTCGATTTGCATTTGGGTACGAACATCGTTGAAATGCGGGCTGCGACCGAAGCTGACTTGCAAGGTCTGACAGAAGGTGTGCCGATGGAAGACGGGCACCCTGCTGCGGTGCCGCACAAAAGTGCAGGCAAAGGCATCTGGGTTAAAGCCACCAATGGCACTGAAAAAGTTTATGATCAGGTTATGTTTGCAACTGGCCGCGCGCCAAATACTGAAGATATGGGTCTTGAGGACGCAGGCGTCACTGTAGGGCGTCGCGGCGAAATTGTTGTTGATGAATTTAGCCAAACAAATGTCCCCTCCGTTTACGGGATTGGCGACGTGACCAACCGCGTACAATTGACCCCCGTGGCGATCCGCGAAGGCGTGGCATTTGTGGAAACCGTCTTTAAGGGAAACCCGACTGCGGTGGACCATAAACTGATCCCGTCAGCGGTCTTTACGCAGCCAGAACTTGGCACTGTGGGTCTGACCGAAGAACAAGCCCGCGACATTGAACCGGTCGAAATATACTGCACGTCTTTCAAGCCGATGAACCACGCTTTTGCGGGGCGCGACGACCGCGTCTTGATGAAACTTGTCGTCAGCAAGGAAACGCGCAAGGTCTTGGGCTGTCATATCGTCGCAGATCACGCAGGTGAGATGATCCAACTTGTCGGCATTGCCGTTAAGATGGGTGCGACGAAAGAGGACTTTGACCGGACTGTTGCTGTCCATCCAACGATGGCAGAAGAACTGGTAACAATGAAGGAACCGGTGCGAAGCGCTTGATTTCGCGCTATCAAGACACACATGGAACATGAAGGCCCGCGCACGTTGGGCGACGCGAAAAGGAAGCATAGGAAAACAATGGCAGGAAATACGGGTGGCCCATGGGGCGGCGGTGGAAAAAACGGTTCTGGCGGTGGTGACGATGACAACCGCGGAGATGATCGCGAAAGCGGTGGGCGCAAGCCGAGTAATGACGGATCGGGCATTCCCGAGATCGATGATCTGGTGAATAAAGGTCGCGAACAACTGCGTGTCCTGATGGGCGGCGGTGGTGCTGGCAAAGGCCGGACTGGCGGTGGCGGTGGCGGCGAAGGTCCGCAACTGACACGCGGCACTGTTGGCCTTGGGGCTTTGGCGGCGATTGGACTTTGGCTCTACGCGTCATTTTATACAGTGCGACCCGAAGAACGCTCGGTTGAGTTGTTCTTGGGTGAGTTTCTTGACGTAGGCGAATCTGGTTTGAACTTTGCGCCTTGGCCTGTTGTATCGCGCGAAGTGCTTGCCGTGACAACAGAACGCAACATCGACATCGGTGTCAGCCGCTCTGGCAGCGATGCCGGTTTGATGCTGACGGGTGACGAGAATATCGTCGATATTGATTTCCAGGTTGTCTGGAATATCACCGATCCGCAACTCTACCTCTTTAACCTTGCAGATCCACCACAAACGATCGCGGCGACGGCTGAATCCGCGATGCGCGAGATTATTTCACAGTCAGAGCTGGCACCTATCCTGAACAGGGACCGTGGTGCGATTGCTGATCGATTGAGCGATTCGATCCAGTCCACACTCGATAGCTACAACAGTGGCGTGAACATCATCCGTGTGAACTTTGACAAAGCTGACCCCCCAGAGCCGGTAATCGCCTCTTTCCGCGCGGTTCAGGATGCCGAACAAGAACGTGACCGCGTGCAGAACGTCGCTGACGCCTATGCAAACCAAGTGGTTGCAGAAGCCCGTGGTCAAGCCGCTCAAATTCTAGAGCAAGCAGAGGGTTACCGCGCACGTGTGGTCAACGAAGCCCAAGGTGAGGCAAGCCGGTTCTCTGCTGTTCTAGCCGAATATGAAAAGGCACCGGAGGTAACGCGCAAGCGTCTCTATCTGGAAACAATGGAAACCGTGCTTGGCGGCGTTGATA
The DNA here is from genome assembly GCA_047627695.1 of Yoonia sp. GTDB lineage: Bacteria > Pseudomonadota > Alphaproteobacteria > Rhodobacterales > Rhodobacteraceae > Yoonia. The sequence continues at coordinate 9,354 of JBLHTS010000129.1, forward strand.
TCATCTTGCTGGATGAAGGCAATGGTGGACAAGGCGTCGTGCCTTACCTGCCGCTTAACGAACTGCGCCGCAACTCTAATGGAGGGTCCAACTAATGCGTAAGTCAGCATTGCTCCTGCCCGCAGTCGCGGTCATCGTCATCGGCGTCATGTCTTCGGTCTTTATCGTCGACGAACGTCAAAAAGCACTGGTCCTTCAGTTCGGTCAGATTGTGCGCGTTCAGGAAGAACCGGGTCTGGGTTTCAAAATCCCACTGATCCAAGAGGTCGTCCGCTATGACGACCGTATCCTCAGCCGTGATCTTGATCCACTTGAAGTCACCCCATCTGATGACCGTCGTTTGGTCGTCGATGCCTTCGCACGCTATCGGATTGCTGATGTAGAACAGTTCCGCCGCGCCGTTGGTGCCGGTGGTGAAGAGGCCGCAGCCCGTCGTCTGGACAGTATCTTGCGCGCTGAAACACGCGAAGTTCTGGGTTCGGTTACATCCAACGATATCTTGTCGGTGGACCGTGCAGCTCTGATGTTGCGTATTCGGAACCAAGCGATTGCAGAAGCGACCTCGCTGGGTCTGCAAGTCATCGACG
>JBLHTS010000130.1:0-9909 GCA_047627695.1 Yoonia sp.
TCGGCGGGCCAGTTAAGACCTCTCTTCGGCGTGTTGCACCCCAACCGGTCCTTTTGCCTGAGAGTGACCGGGGCGGTTGCTCCTTCGGCGACGGACCTGACCGTTCTCTCCCGGTCGGCGTGTTTTCTATTGGAACCCATTATACAATCGCAAAACAATAACAACTTATTTTTATAGACGGCAAATTCTTCTTCAGAGCACGTACATCCCTGCCACAGTCATCCAACCCACAAAACACAGACAGTTTTCCCTAGACCATTTGCCCACATTTTATACACAAAACGCCAACGAATTAGTAAGGTGGCACCCTGACATGACCATTGATCCCAACCCAAAACGCCGTATCGTTTCAGCTCGTCATTTGGCTGAGGGCGAAGGATGGGAGGCGTCAGAGGTCGAATATGGCATCATCATTGCCTATAATTCGTTCTCGCGGTGGATGACGCGCTGCATGTCAGCAGCAAGCAATACCGAACTGACCCCGCTCGAGATTCTGGCGCTACACAACACCAACCATCGCGGCTGCGACAAACGGCTGACAAACATTTGCTTTTTGCTGAACATCGAAGACACACACACTGTCAATTATGCGCTGCGCAAACTTCTCAAAATGGGTCTGTTGTCATCAGATAAACGGGTTTTAGATCGCGCGCACCTATTCCAACTGCGCAAGGAATTGGCAGTTTAGGGCGCTTCGAACATAAGAAAATAAGGGCTAAGAAGTGAGGTAGGCAGTGATCGCAGCTTCCAATCCATCATCCCAAATCAGCGTCAGCCAACGCTCAAAGCTTTCGGAAAAACCTGCATTATCGGCAAGGTCACCGTAATATTGGCGCTGTGCAAGCCAGACTTGTGGGTCGTCTTTGGCCGCGATCGCAACTGCCTGCAGATCGTCCCAAAGTGGATCATTGGCGGCGATGGCACTGCCATCTTCGCGAGTGCCCACACACATGCGCGCCCATGATGCCTCGACCAGAGCCAACCCTGTGACGGGGGTTCCGGCGGCCAATCCGTCACGGATTGATGGAATAACAAAGCCCGGATGACGAGATGATCCGTCAAAGGCGACGCGACGGGTTGTGTCCACAATCCGCGAATTTGCAAAGCGACTCTTGATCAGATCAACATAGACTGTTGGTGGCATACCTGGGACCGCTGCCAGATGTGGCAGAATCTCGGTCCGGGCGACCTGATCAAACAGGGCGCTGATCTTTGGGTGGGCCATGCAGCCTGCGATGGTCTCGATGGACAGAATCTCGCCCGTGCTGGCGATAATCTGATGGCCTCCGTTCAGCACGCGGATTTTCATCGCCTCAAAGTCGTGCACATTATCTGTGAAAGTCGCGCCAACCTTGTCCCAGTCCGGGCGTCCCGCACAGAAATCGTCCTCAATAACCCATTGACGAAAGTTTTCGTGTGTCACAGGCGAGGCATCATCAATCCCAAGCGTACCAACCAAAGCAAGCTCGTTCGGGCCAGTCGCCGGCACAATGCAATCCACCATCGAGTTCGGGAAACTGCAGTTTTCATCAATCCAGGAAGCAAGGTCTGGGTCTGACAGCCGCGCCAATGATACAACCGTCTGACGCAGAATTGCGCCGTTGCCTTGCAGGTTGTCACAGCACATGCAGGTGAAAGGACCCGTCCCCGCAGCACGCCGTTGACGCAAAGCTTCAACCATCCCACCGAACGCGGTTTTCGGAATTTGCGGATGGGCCGCGTCGTGTTTGATGTCTGGGTGGGCTGCGTCAAATCCTTTGGTGGAGGGCTCGATATAATAGCCGCCTTCGGTGACCGTGAGAGCGACAATCCGAATAGCAGGATTCACCATATATGCGATCAAAGGCGCATTGTCGGCAGCAATCGGCGCGAAATCGATCATTGCGCCGGTCACTTCTGCTGTGGTGCGGGCCGGGTCAAGTTCGATCAAAGTTGTCAGATAGTCCTGCGCGGCCAACTTGTCTTTTTGCAAAGCATCACCTGCACGCACGCCAGCGCCAACAATTGCCCAATCATAGGCAAGGCCCTGCTGCATCAAACGGTGCAAATACCAGGCTTGATGCGCGCGATGAAAGTTTCCCAAACCAATGTGGACAATCCCTGGCGTCAGCACCGCGCGATCATAGGTCGGGCGGGCGATGTCTGTCGGCAATTGTGAAAGCGTCTCGTTGCTTAGCTTCATGGTGCCACTCCTTTGCAGTTGGACATTCATCAGCTCATCCAATTCCCGCCATCGACGTTATATGTTTGGGCCACGATATAGGTGGCATCTTCACTGGCCAGAAAGACGGCCATTCCGGTCAGATCATCGGCTGTTCCCATGCGCCCGAAAGGCACCGCATCGCCAACCTCTTTCTTCTTCTGGCCTGGCTTCTTGCCTTCATATTTGGCAAAGAACGCATCCACACCGTCCCAATGTTCGCCGTCCACCACGCCGGGCGCTATGGCGTTCACATTGATCCCATGTTCGATCAGGTTCAGCCCTGCCGATTGGGTCAGGCTGATAACCGCAGCCTTGGAGGCGCAGTAGACTGCCACAAGGCTTTCGCCGCGCCTGCCTGCCTGTGACGCCATGTTGATAATGCGCCCTTTGATGCCTTTGGCGATCATGTGTTTGGCAACCGCCTGCAATGTAAACAGCGTGCCGGATACGTTGATATCAAAGACGCGCCGAAAATCGGCGTGTGTGATTTCGACGATGGGGGCCGCGGTAAAAATAGCAGCGTTGTTGATCAGAATGTCGATCTGACCAAGTGCCGCAATCGCGTCGTTCACACCTGCATCAATGCTGGCCGGATCAGAGACATCCATCTTGACCGCAACAGCCGCATCGCCAATTTCAGCGGCAGCTGCCTTTGCACGGTCAAGGTCGATATCGGCAATGGCAACCCGCGCACCTTCGGCCACATAGGCCTTGGCGAAGGCCAGCCCGATTCCGCGGGCCGCCCCTGTAATCAAAGCGGATTTGCCAGAAAGCCGCATCAGTCGATCCGCAAACCTTGGGCGTCGAACTTGTGCATTTCATCCATGCGCGGGTTCAGATGAATCGTATCGCCATGCCGCAAGTTGACATCGCCAATTGCACGTACAGTGATCGTATCCGTCAACCCAGTGTTGTGGATATGGAAAAATGTGTCAGATCCCAGATGCTCGGCAACGCCGACGGTGCCTTGCCATTGTCCGTTGCTTTCGACGACGTCGATATGCTCTGGACGAACGCCAACCGTATGACCCCCGTTTTCAGCCGCGAACGCGCCTTCCATAAAGTTCATCTTGGGTGAGCCGATAAACCCGGCTACGAATTTGTTGCGCGGCCTGCGGTATAGTTCCAATGGCGAGCCGACCTGTTCAATAAACCCGGCACGCAGCACGACGATCTTGTCGGCCATTGTCATGGCTTCGACCTGATCGTGGGTCACGTAAACCATTGTCGTAGCCAGTTTCTTATGCAGCTCCGAGATTTCCATCCGCATGCCAACGCGCAAAGCAGCATCCAAGTTCGACAAAGGTTCATCAAACAGGAAGGCAGAAGGTTCGCGTACAATCGCACGGCCAATGGCGACACGCTGACGTTGACCGCCTGACAACTGACCTGGCTTGCGATCGATGTAGTCGGCAAGGTTCAGAACCTCGGCTGCAGCATTCACGCGGCGATCAATCTCGGCCTTATCCATCTTGGCCATCCGCAATGGGAACGCGATGTTCTTGCGCACCGACATATGCGGATAAAGCGCGTAGGATTGGAACACCATCGCAAGGCCGCGCTTTGCCGGAACAAGACTTGTGGCGTCCGTGCCGTCAATCTCGATATGGCCACTGGTCATGTCTTCCAGTCCGGCAATCAAGCGCAATAGCGTAGATTTGCCGCAGCCCGAGGGGCCAACAAAGACGGTGAATTCGCCATCCTGAATAACCAGGTCGAGTGGTGGAATGACCTGCACATCACCGAATGATTTGGTCACCTGTTTGAGTTCGATTTGTCCCATATCTCAGGTTCCTTTTGTTACCCTATCGCTTCGCTGCTTGAGGGCGTTATTTCACCGCGCCAAACGTCAGGCCACGGACAAGTTGTTTCTGGCTGAACCAGCCAAGAATGAGGATTGGCGCAATTGCCATAGTCGAAGCCGCGCTGAGTTTTGCAAAGAACAAACCCTCTGGGCTGGAATAGCTGGCGATAAAGGCCGTCAATGGTGCGGCATTGACCGCAGTTAGGTTGAGGGTCCAGAACGCTTCGTTCCATGCAAGGATGAAGTTCAGCAGCAATGTCGAGGCGATCCCCGGTATCGCCATCGGCGTCAGCACATAGATCAGTTCTTGCCGCAAAGTCGCCCCGTCCATACGTGCCGCCTCTAGGATCTCGCCGGGGATTTCCTTGAAGTAGGTGTAAAGCATCCAGACTATAATCGGCAGGTTGATCAGCATCAGCACGACTACCAGACCGGCGCGGCTGTCCAAGAGGCCCATCTTGATAAACAGCAGGTAAATCGGATAAAGCACGCCAACCGCAGGCAGCATCTTGGTTGAGAGCATCCAAAGCAGGATATCTTTGGTCCGCTTGGATGGCACAAAGGCCATCGACCAGGCTGCAGGGATTGCGATGATACAGCCAAGCACCGTCGACAAGCCCGCAATGATGATCGAGTTCCACAAGAAACGCGCGTAGTCGGATCGATCCAACACAGTGCGATAGTTATCCAAGGTCCAATCAAAGCCAAGAAATATCGGCGGGGCGGCAATCGCCTGCGCTTCGGTTTTAAAGCTGGTTAGGATCGTCCAAAGGATCGGAAAGAAGATCAGCAGGCCAATCGCCCAAGCAGCTGTTGTGTTGATGATTTTCTGGCGGGATGTAACAGAACGGGCCATAATATTAATCCAAGTTCTTTCCAACGATCCGCATCAGGAAGATCGCTACGATGTTTGCAAGGATGATGGCGTAGACACCACCGGCGGAACCGAGGCCAATGTTTTGGCTTTCCAATACACGTTGGAAGATCAGGTAAGACAGCGTCCGCGTTCCGAACGCGCCACCCGTGGTCACGAAAATCTCGGCGAAGATCGCAAGCAGGAAAATCGTTTGAATGAGGATCACAATGGTGATCGCGCGTCCCAGGTGTGGCAGAATGATGAACCAGAACCGCTTGGCCCAGGGTGCGCCATCCATTTCGGAGGCCTCTAACTGCTCACTGTCCAGCGACTGCACAGCCGTCAGAAGAATGAGCGTCGCAAAAGGCAGCCACTGCCAGCTGACGATCATCACGATCGACGGCAGCGAAGCATCAGACAACCAACTGACCGGTTCGGCGCCAAAGAACCGCCAAAGATGCGCGAACAGACCGTTCACAGGGTCCATGAACATGTTCTTCCAGACCAGCGCCGACACGGTCGGCATAACAAAGAAGGGTGCGATGACAAGGATACGGACGACACCTTGGCCCCACATGGGCTGATCCAGCAGCAAAGCGATCAGGATACCAAAGATGACGGTAATCAACAGCACACTGCCAACGATAAGAAGGGTTGTCTGGACAGAGGGCCAAAAGGCGCTCGAGGTGACAAAACGGGTATAGTTGTCAAATCCGGCCCAGCCTTGGTCGCCGCCGCGAAGGGGCAGATAGACGCGGAACGAGAACCACAGTGTCATAATGAGGGGCACCAACATCCAGCCCAAGAGCAGGATCACAGCGGGTGCCATCATAAGTCTGGCAGCGGATCGGGAAGCTTTGGTCGCCATTTGGATGCATCTCCTCTGGTCACAGGCGGAGGGATCTCACGCGCTGTTGTCAGGTGACAGGGTACTGAAAAGGGAATTGTGAACCAAGGGGCAACACAGTGCGCCGCCCCTTGGCTTGGGAGAAGTGCTTAGCGGTAGCCAGCTGCTTCCATTGCTTCGTTCGTGATCGCCTGTGCCTTGGCAAGTGCTTCTGCGATGGTCTGCTGACCCGCATAAGCTGCCGAGAACTCTTGGCTGACTTCAGTTGCGATACCTGCAAACTCTGGGATCGCAGCGAACTGGATGCCAACGTATGGGCTTGGGTCAACAGTGCTGTCTGTTGGATCAGCCGACAGGATCGAGTCCAGTGTCATCTGTGCGAAAGGAACAGCTTGGTAGTTCGGGTTCTCGTACAGGGATGTACGCGCACCTGGAGGCACGTTTGCCCAACCTTCGTTTGCTGCGACGAGGTCGATGTAGCCAGTGCCTGTCGCCCATTCGATGAACTGCTTGGCTTCGTCAACCTGCTGTGTACCGGCGGGAATGGCCAATGCCCAAGCCCAGAGCCAGTTAGAGCGCTTGCCCATGCCGTTGTCTGGTGCCAGCGCAAAACCAACGCTGTCAGCAACTGTGGAATCTCCACCTGTGACAAAGGATGCCGCAACAGTCGCGTCAATCCACATGCCGCACTTGCCTTGGTTAAACAGGGATAGGTTTTCGTTGAAACCGTTTGTTGCAAAACCAGCAGGACCGGAATCGTCCATCATATTCTTGTAGAAGTTCAGCGTGTCGGACCACTCGCGTGTGTCGAACTGTGCGTTCCACTCTTCGTCGAACCAGCGTGCGCCGAAAGAGTTGGACATTGCTGTGATGAACGCGCCGCCTTCACCCCAACCGGCTTTACCCCGCAAGCAGACGCCGTTGATGTCATTGTCGCGGTCAGTCATTTCACGCGCCGCCTTGGCGATGAAGTTCCAAGATGGTGCGTCAGGCATTTCAAGGCCAGCAGCTTCCATCAGATCAGTGCGATACATGATCATGGAGCTTTCACCGTAGAATGGTGCAGCAAACAGTGTGCCGTCGTAGGACAGGCCGCCAGCCATTGCTGGCAGGAGGTCTGCTGCGTTGTACTCAGCGGACAGGTCGTTAAGTGGGACGAGCCAGTCGTTGGCGCCCCAGATCGGTGTTTCGTACATGCCGATAGTCATGATATCGAACTGGCCACCGTTTGTGGTGATGTCAGTTGTCACGCGCTGGCGCAGTACGTTTTCTTCAAGTGTGACCCAGTCGACTGCGATGCCTGTTTCAGCAGTAAACTGGTCTGTGTAGCCCTGCATGCGGATCATATCGCCGTTGTTAACAGTCGCGATTGTGATAGTGGCAGAGTGGCTGTCAGCGAATGCGCTACCAGCAGTGATAAGCGACAACGCAGTCGCTGCACGAAGTGTGCTCTTAAAAGACATCTGGTTCCTCCCTGGATTTCGATGTGGTGAAATCAAGCTAGGGGCAATACGACGCGCCGTCAATAAAAATTTTACGCGCGTAAAATTTGTTATTCTAAGCTGAGTCTCTGAGAATCAACCGGCCCTCTAAACGTGTGCTTTTCCAAGGCTCTACGTGGCCATCAATGGCTGCAAATAGCGCCTCGGCGGCATGCTTTGATACCGCATCATAATTGTGTGAAATCGTGGTTAACGGTGGGCAGGTGTAGCGCGAATAAGGGTGACCGTCCTGTCCAGCGACCCGAATCGCACAGTCTGGACCGCGCCCCACTTTGACCCCCTGCTCGTAACAAGCTGTCAAAAGACCGATCGCCAGACGGTCATTGCTGCACAGCACAGTATTGGTCGAAAACTGCTTGTTGGTCAGCGCCTGATGCCCGCCCAAACGGCCGATCTCTTCAAACCCCCAACCTTCGCCCTCAACCGAAATGACCTGCGGCTTATGACCAAACTTTTCCATCGCGTCCAGATAGCTTTGCCTGCGCCGGTGCGCGTTGGGATTGGCAGGTGTCTTCATTTCAAAAAAACACGGCGGCTCGCCGGTGCGGCACAAATAGTCTGTGATATGCGATGTGAACTGAAAATTGTCCGAGCCGACAAAGGCAATGCCCAATTCCTCCACGTTGCTGTCAAAGATCAATGTTGGGACATCGTCGCAAAATTCCTTTAGCGTGTGACGGTGCGACGCGCGCCCTAAAGGCGCAAGCAGTACGCCCGCCGGTTTCATCGACCGCAAGTTTTCAAGAACTTCAACTTCGAGATCGGGATTACCATGGGCGCTGAAAAGCGTTGGACGATAACCTGCATCGATGCAGCGCTGTTCAAGGTTTCGCGCGATCTCAGCGAAATAGGGATCAGACAACAGCGGCACCACGATACCAACATTCTTGGTCAGCTTGCGGTTCTGGTTCATCGCAAAGATATTCGGGCGGTATTCGTATTTCTCGAGCGCGGCTTCGATCCGTTCGCGGGTTTTTAGGCGGACGCTTTCAGGATCATGAAAGTATTTCGACACAGTCGGCCGAGAGATTCCACTCACCGCAGAGAACTCCTCCATGTTTTTGATCTTCGTCGCTGACATGGCACTTCTCCGCTTCGCATTTGCCAAAAAACTCTACACACGCAGACCGTATTTCGCGCGCGTCAAGTATCATCTTACACTGTAAAATTGCAAAGCCACAAACAGTAAAATAATATCGCCCGCCAAACCTCCCAGTTTGGCGGGCGTTTGCGTCGAAAATCAGATCAAAGGTAGCGGTTCACCAAGTTCTCTAGCCGCTCTTGCCGGCCAGAGCGCGGTTCGGGGTTGATGCTTTCTGCCAGAACGCGGGCATGGATCGCATCAAGGTTGGCTGACATCAGTGCCGATCCATCGGCGCGGTCCCAACCCGCATAGCGCGCATCACGGGCAGCTTCCAATTTGCCGTCTACCAACATCGCAGCCGCAGCCTTAAATCCGGCCGCACATGCATCCATGCCGCCAACATGCGCAAGAATCAGGCCTTCGGCATCAAGCGACTGACGGCGCAGTTTCGCATCAAAGTTGGTGCCACCTGTTTTGAAACCACCCGCACGCAGGACCTCGTAATAAGCGAGTGCCATTTCTGGAACATTGTTCGGGAACTGGTCAGTATCCCAGCCGGATTGGTAATCATTCCGGTTCATGTCGATGGACCCGAAAACACCAAGCTCGCGGGCAACTGCCAGTTCATGTTCGAACAAATGGCCCGCAAGGATCGCGTGACCCTGTTCGATGTTCATCTGTACTTCGCCTTCAAGCCCGAAGTCCTTGAGGAAGCCGTAAACCGTCGCCACATCATAGTCGTATTGATGCTTGGTCGGCTCTTGCAGCTTTGGCTCGATCAAGATCGCGCCGTTGAAACCCATTTTGTGCTTATAATCGACGACCATCTGCAGCATGCGTCCCGCCTGCTGGCGTTCACGCCCCATGTCGGTGTTCAGCAGAGTCTCGTAGCCTTCACGCCCGCCCCAAAGGACATCGTTTTCGCCGCCGAGCTTGATCGTCGCGTCCATGCAATTTTGATTGTAGCCGCAAAATAAGCAAACACATCAGGATCGGGGTTCGTCGCTGCCCCTGACATAAATCGTTTGTGCGAAAACAGGTTGGCAGTACCCCAAAGCAGTTTGATCCCTGTCGCATCCATCTTTTCAGCGAAATAATCGACAATTGCTTCTAGGTTGTTGGTGCTTTCCGCAAATGTCGCGCCTTCAGGACGTACATCAGCATCATGGAAACAAAAGTAGGGCACGCCCAAAATTTGTAACATCTCGAAAGCAACATCAGCTTTCAGCCGCGCAGCGTCCAGCTGTCTCGAAACCAGGGCCGACCAAATGTCTGTCCGCCAAATGGATCACCACCCGGCCATGCAAACGAATGCCAGTAGGCGGCAGCAAAACGCAGGTGGTCTTTCATCGGCTTGCCCATGACAACCTCGTCCGGGTTGTAGTGGCGAAAGGCAAAGTCGCTGTCGCTGTCTTTGCCTTCATATTTGATTGCGGGAATGCCTTTGAAAAAGTCGGTCATGTCAGTCCTTTTAACGCGTAATAGCTGGCGCGGTAGCGTGCGTGGGCCTCGTGAAAAACGCCGGTCAGTTTTGTATCAGGTTCAATCGTGCGGGCGATCTGAGGATGTGTCGCGATTTCCGCCCCAGCCCCGGTTGCCGCCATCATGCCAAG
>JBLHTS010000131.1:0-9712 GCA_047627695.1 Yoonia sp.
AAAACCGTCAAGTACGATAGGCGCCGATACAAACGCCGCAACCGCATCGAAAGGATGTTCGGTAGGCTGAAAGACTGGCGGCGCATCTCAACCCGTTACGACAGATCCCCAACCGTCTTCCTCTCTGAAATCGCTCTCGCCGCAGCCGTTATCTTCTGGTTATGAGTCCTGACCCTAATTGTTCTACCGTCCATTTGAAAAAGTACTGGTTGTGCGAGGCGATTACAAAGGGCTGGCAAGATTGGTGAGTGATACATAATTTTATTGAACTTAACGCACCTGATTTCCTGTAGTTGGGTTTATGCAGTTTAAACAAAGCGTATTACGAGTTTAGGAAATGCACAGCTAAGGGTTAAGCTGTTTGGCCTCTCAAAAGTCCTTATCGGACGACGGATGTCTATGGATGAATGTCCGCTTTCGCTGCAATCTGGTCATCCAGTTAGGCCAAAATGCTGCAAATTGCAGGAATGGCGGCTATGCGGTCTGGCACTGCGGTACCCCAGACTACCTGCGGAAGGCGGCTGTGGGCCGACTTTGCTCTGACCAAGCTTAATTCTATCGTCAGTATCGTCAGTGGGGTTGAGCAGCCCCACTTGAGCGGTTCAATTTGCAAGTTAGTGCATGACTGGCCTTTGGTCCACCGGGATGTTTGCTTCCGGCGCAGGTGGGCGATGGCCCAATGCACTGTGTGGTCGTTTCGTGTTGTAGTGGTTCCTCCAGCGTTCGATGATTATTTGAGCTTCGCGTAGTGAGTAGAATATCTCGCTGTTGAGCAATTCATCTCGCATTCGCCCGTTGAAGGGGAGTATCCGAGACTCTGTGTATTAGGCTTAGCCCACGCGGTTTCGACGGGTCATCTGTTGAACCGTTCTGGGTATAGGATAGCGAACTGATTGCGAGCAGCAACCCATTCTCTGACGCATCTGCCTGCCTTCTCGAAACTTCGGATTGCCAGATAGATCAGCTTGGTTGCGGCGTCATCAGTTGGAAAGCTGCCGCGTGTTTTGGTGGTTTTGCGGATGACCTTGTTGAGGCTTTCAATCGCATTCGTGGTGTAGATGATTTTACGCACGGCTGGCGGGAAAGCGAAGAACGGGATCACCTCTTGCCAAGCTCGCCGCCATGAGGGCGCGATGGACGGGTATTTCTGTCCCCATTCCGCCTCAAAGTCCGCCAGGGCTTTTTCGGCCTCAACGTCATCGGTGGCCTGATAAATCCGCCTCAGGTCCTTGGCGACGTTCTTGCGATCTTTCCAGCCGCAGAAGTTCAGGGAGTGGCGCACGAGATGCACGATGCTAGTCTGGACGGTTGTGTCTGGAAAGGCCGCGTTGATGGCGTCAGGGAAGCCTTTGAGGCCGTCCACGACGGCGATCAGGATGTCTTCGACGATGAGCCATGTTGCGCCATTGGTCCGAGCGACAATGGCGAATGTTGCGTAGATTGTTCATCACCGAGAGCCAGAACTTGGCCCCTTCATTATTGGCAATCCACAGCCCCAAAACCTCGCGTTCGCTTTCATGGGTGACGCCCAGCGCCACGTAAACGGCCTTTTTTTTGACCTGACGGCTTTCTGCGTCGCGGATTTTGACGCGGAGCGCATCGAGGAAAACGATGGGGTACATCGGTTCCAGAGCGCGGTTTTGCCAGTCAGACACCTCAGCCAGAACAGCGTCGGTGACACGGCTGATAAGGTCGGCTGACACCTTCAGGCCGTAGACCTCTTCGAGGTGAGCACGAATGTCGCGGGTCGATAATCCGGCGGCATAGAGGCCGATGGTGCGTCGGGAAAACAGCCCCCCGGACTGTTTTCTGATCCTCCTCACTGTCATCCATGCCGTCGATCCGGGTTTGGCCTTTTGGGATCAGCTCAGGCTCGAAGCTGCCGTCCATTGCCCGGCAGTCGAAACGCAGTTTCGATGAGAGGGGCGGTCGCGCGGAATGTCGATGGGCACAGCGCCGTCATTGCCCTTCAGCACCTTGCGGCTCGACCCATTGCGCCGGTTGGTCTGCTGACTGTCGGGTTCACCATGCGGCTCATAGCCCAAATGCTCGGTCAGCTCAGCGCCCAGCATTCGCTCCATCAGGCGGATCTTCAGTTTCGTCATTAGGCCTTTATCGCCCAGCAGATCCTCCGGCCGATCCACGCCGCTAAGCAGCTCGTCCAGTAATTCTTTGGAAATCGTCATTGTTGTCATGCTCCTTTGTTCTGGAAGCATGGACCGAATTACTCATACACAGAAGATCGGGCACTCTCCTGCTTTGGGCTGTTTTTTTGCACCTGCACAACGTCAAAGGTCAAGTGATCACAGCCAAAAGCCAAGGCCGCGATCCACAACATTTGGCAGGCCAAGACCAAAGATGATGCGGAAAAGGCATTCGATCTGTTCATCAAAATCTAAAAGCCAGAGTATCCCGAGGTGGCGCTGTATCTGCAAAAGACCGCGAAGAGCTCATGGCATTCTTCGACTTCCCTGCTCAGCATTGGCAGAGCATCCGCACCAGCAATCCGATTGTTTCCGCCTTCGCCATGATCCGGCATCGTACTAAGCGCTTAAAAAGATGCCTCCCATGCAATGGCACGCTGCACATGATGTTCAAGCTGGGACAATGCGCTGAGCAAAACCGGAGAAAGCTACGTGACTTTGACTGCCTCGCCATAGTCATCACAGGCGTCACGTTCAAAGACGGAATTGAAACCACCAAACCCAACCAGATCGTCGCGTGACCGAAGGTCTGTAAACGCCAGATCTGACAATAACTTCGGAAAGACTGACTTGAGACCTACGAGGTTACCTACCTAATCCTTGCCGATCGGCCGTTCCACCTATTGATAATGAGCCGCGATACTTTGCTGTGCCCAGAGCATTGCTGAATTATTGTGCGCTTGAAACATTGTAACTCTTTATGTGGCTACTTCTTCTTTTGATCCCAAAGCGCTGAGCGTTAGATGAAAACCAAAGCTGTTAAAAAGCTGTGGGATCATCGCGGGGCGACACGCCGGTGACACATAATTTTAGACAAGGCCAAATGTTTACCTTGCCCAATGGAGCGATTTCTGAATGTCAAGTTTCGAAGACGCCTTTGTCTTGATTACCGAAGAGACAGCAAATGCCTGTGTTGCATGTGGGGATTGTTTCAAAGCCTGCCCAATCACTGACGACGCTGGCCTGACCGATTTTGAAGGCGAAGCTGTGACACGAGGCATATTGGATTTGATCGCAGATGGCTCGGGGCCTGACGCTGCACAGAGATGGGCCAATGCCTGCGTATTGAGCGGAGACTGCGTTTCGGCCTGCGACTATGGCGTAAATCCCCGGCTTCTGTTGTCGATGGCCCGCATATCGGGAGCGCAGGAAACCGCAGCACTAAAAGACCGCCGACGCTCGGGAGTTCAGGCATTTAAGGGGTTGGGCCGCGACGTCAGGGTCATGAGCCGCCTGCAACTTGACGACACTGATTTATTGCGGCTTGGCCCTTCGACGACCTTGCGTGCGCAAAACGATATTCCACCCGAGGTCATTTTCTACACTGGATGTAATGTTCTAAAAACGCCGCATATTGCGTTACTTTGCCTTGATATTCTGGACTTACTGAATGTCGACTACGTTGTCCAAGGTGGCCCAAGCCATTGTTGCGGAATCTTGCAAATGCGCACAGGTGATATTGAAGCTGCGGGCCGTATGGGGTCTGCGACGCTTGATAAATTCGCAGCTACTGGTGCATCTGAAGTGCTCACTTGGTGCCCATCGTGTTTTGTGAACTTTCAGGAAGCGGTCATTCCAACCTATGAACGCGCGACTGGCACCGCGGTACCAGATATGACGCCGTTTGTGTTGTATCTTCGCGACCGTCTCGATGATCTACGTCCCCATCTCCTTCACCGCGTCCCAATGAAGGTGGCCCTTCACGGACATCGCGGCGTCAAAGGCGTACCTGAGGCAGCGCGCCAGCTATTGGCGGCAACCCCTGGCGTTGAGTTGATTGATTTGGGCATGCCAGACCCCGGCCTGATGAGCAATTCTTTCCGCGCTTTGCCAGATTACAGGCGCGACCTGCATGCCCGTGAACTTGAGGCTGCAACCCAAGCTGGTGTTGACGCTTTGGCGGCGGTCTATCACGCCGATCATCGCGAACTCTGCGCCCATGAGCGCGACTGGCCGTTCATGATCGTCAATGTCCTCGATGTTATTGGGGCTGGACTGGGGCTGCAGCGGGACGACGTTTACAAGAAAATAAAAATCAAACAGGATGTGGACGCAATCCTCCAAGACTGCGCCGCCCAGATCAAGCATCACGGTATCCCTAACGACGTGGCGAGGTCAGTTTTGGAGGATGCTTTATTTGGGGATCAGCCGTTGCCGTTGCGCGGTCTTGATACATAAATTGTGTGAATCTTCATCGAAAATGCTGCAAATGCAAAGTTACTGCCCATGAACTATCACCACTTTCTTTCTTAGAGATCGTTCGACTCGCTGCGCATTGACCGATCACCTGCGTTCCTGCTGGATAAAACAGTAATTAACGTTAATTTTTCTTGGGGAAATGTAATGACATCAGTGTTCAAACACACAACGGCTATAGGTGCCGCATTGGGGGTGGCTCTTGGGTTTGGGCTAAGCATAGCACACGCCGAAGAGACCTATCCAAGCAAGCCCGTAGAGCTTGTCGTTGGTTTTGGTCCCGGCGGCCCATCAGGGATCGCAGCGCGCTTTATGCAAAAACGTTTCGAGGCCGTTACAGGTCAAGAACTGGTCATCATCAATAAGCCTGGCGCTGGCGGCGCTAAAGCCTGGTCACAGATCAACCAAGATGCGACAGACGGCTATCACCTAACGCTTTTGAACTTTCCGCATACGGTTCTGCAGCCCATCGCGCGCGGGGCAAACGCGGGGTATACGGACGACGATATTCACCCGGTGTTGTTCTACACTTCGGTGCCACAAGTCATTGCGGTAACCAAAGACAGCCCGTTCACCTCGTTTGAGGAGTTGCTCGCCGCAATGAAAGCCAGCCCTGGCACGATCACGATTGCCGGCACTGGAGTCGGTGGGTCAAACCACTCAGCATTCTACAAATTCACTGAGGCCACTGACGTAGAGGCGGCGTATATTCCGTTCAAAGACACCTCATCGACAATCACCGCGCTCAAAAGCGGCGCGGTGGATGCGGCATGGACTTTCACAACGCAAGGCGTGCGAGATGGCGACACAATCCGCATGCTGGCCATTGCCGCAGAAGAAAGAATGCCCCTTTTTCCGGACCTGCCTACCATGACAGAACTTGGATACCCAATGATCGACAAAGCTTGGTGGAGCATTGGCGTCCCTCCCGGCACATCCGACAAATTGCGCGAGATGGTGTCCGCGACCTTTGCAAAAGTGGTTGGCGACGAGACCGTCGCAGCAGAAATGGAAACCGGCGGCTATGCGCCCATTCTTGTCCCGTTTCCTGACAGCAAAGAGTTCAAAGCTGGTATTCTGGCCGATTACACAGCCATTGGCGAAGCGCTCGCGGCCATGAAATAGCGTCGACGCCACTGCACTTTGTCTCAAGGGTGTCATTCGACCCTTGAGGCCCTGCCAAGCCTGCTTGGCTAACTAAAGGCCTCCCCATGGACTTTCTCAGTTTTGCGTTTGACACGTTCACACTATCTAATGTCGTGATTGCGATGATAGGGCTGTTGCTGGGCATCGTAATAGGCGCGTTGCCCGGACTTAGCTCGACCTTTGCACTGGCGGTCATGTTGCCACTTACATTCACGATGGATGCGACCTCTGCGTTGCTCTTTCTTGGAACGATTTACATGGGGTCGACCTATGGCGGCTGTTTCGCTGCAATTCTTGTAAACACCCCGGGAACCCCACAGTCGATCACCACGACCTTTGATGGCTACCCAATGGCCAAACGCGGCGAAGGCGGTTTCGCCCTATCAATCGCGTGTTTCTCGTCTGTCATTGGTGGCATTTTCGGTATTATTGCCTTCCTCTTCCTTGCGCCCCAGCTTGCCAAAATAGCCCTGCTGTTCAGACCACCTGAATACTTCTGGCTGGCCATGTTGGGGCTGACCATCATCGCCTCCCTCAGCGAAGGCAATATGATCAAGGGCATGATCGCAGGGTTCATCGGTCTTTTTCTCAGTCAGATCGGTGTTTCTGTGGTCAGCGGCGATGCGCGGTTCACATTTGAGCAGACCGCGCTGATTGGTGGTATCCCGTTTATTCCTGCAACAATTGGCTTGTTGTGCCTGCCTGTTGTTATCGATCTGCTCTCAGAGCCGGGTCACCATCTTGCTTCGCCACCGGATGCCAGAAAAGGCCAGTTTGGTCGGGCCGCACGTGAAGTCTGGAGCCAGAAATTCAATGTGGTGCGCAGTTCGATCATCGGCACCGTCATCGGAGTAATCCCAGCCGCTGGTGGAGCCGTCGCAAGTTTGGTTTCCTATTCCGAAGCATCGCGCGCCGCACCTAAAGAGCGCAAATTCGGAAAAGGTGAGCCGGGCGGCGTCATCGCATCGGAGACCGCTAATAATGCAACCGTTGGCTCCGGCCTCGTGCCGACCTTTGTGCTGGGTATTCCGGGCACGCCGCCTGATGCAGTGATTTTGGCGGCGATGCTGGTGCACGGCGTTCAGATCGGACCAAAACTGTTCACCGAACACGGCGACGTCGTCTACACATTCGTGGCAGGCATGCTTTTTGCGACTGTGATGATGCTACCTGTCGGCTTGGTCCTCGGACGTTATATATATCTGTTGGTCATGAACACGCCCAAAACCATCCTTGCGCCCACAGTAGCCCTGATGACCCTGATCGGGGCCTTTGCAATTCAGAACAGCTACCATGACGTAGTGATCATGCTTGTTCTTGGTTTTTTTGGCTGGAGCTTAACACGGTTTGGGTTTCCGGTAGCCCCGATCGTCTT
The DNA here is from genome assembly GCA_047627695.1 of Yoonia sp. Lineage (GTDB taxonomy): Bacteria > Pseudomonadota > Alphaproteobacteria > Rhodobacterales > Rhodobacteraceae > Yoonia. Next base: position 6,922 of record JBLHTS010000131.1, read on the forward strand.
GGGTCTTTTGCTGGGCCCAATTGCGGAACAGGGGTTCGCTCAATCGGTGATGATCGGCCGTGCAAAAGGTGATATTATTGGATACTTTTTCAACAGCACAATCTCGGTTTTGTTGGTGGCCAGCATCTTGGCAGCCGTGATCGTGCCCACGTTGTTGCGCGCCATTGGCAAGCGGCGGTACGCCAGTATTCAGGGGGTCCAAGTTGGCAAGTAGACTGAGCGATACTGGTCGCGGCAAAGACCGCACAACCAACACCCTTGCAGGCCTCGTGTTCGCAGCCTTTGGGACTTGGGTTATTTGGAACTCTCGGCAGTTTGAATCAAGCGGGTCTGTCACCCCAATCTTTATCGGAACTGCTCTTATCATCTTGTCGTTCAGTTTGATCGCAACAAGCTTTTTGGCGCCCCGTGCTATCCCCTCTATCGAAGTACCGAGTGGCTCGCTTGCGCGGCGGGCGATCGGAGCGGTGATAATCGTTGTCTGGGTGGCCCTCCTTCCCCATCTGGGCTTTTTGCCGACTTCAATCGCCGCATTCATTGCCCTCTCTTTCACAGTGCCGACGGCTGAGGTGTGGACTGTTCGGAAATTTGTTTGGCACGTTGTCACGGCAACAGCCGTTGCAACACTCTTCTGGTTTACCCTCACAAGCTATCTCGGCATTGCTTTGCCCGAGACGCAACTTCCATTCTTCAGCTAAGGAATTACTATTGCTCGAACTTATTCATTCTATGGTACCCGGTGGTCCTAAAACAGTTGGCCCATTTCACCATGCGGTAACGGCAGGTGATTTTCATTTCGTTACCGGCCAAATGCCGACGGCTCCACAGGACCCTACAGCTGTCGTGGACGGAGGAATTGTGGCGCAAACACACAGGGTAATGGAAAATTTGAAACTCGTTCTTACGGGCTTGGATAGCGGGTTTGAGCGCGTTGTTTTCGCACGAGTTTATCTGGTGAATTTTCAAGATTTTTCACTTATGAACCCGGCTTATGAAAGCTACTTCGCGCCTGAAAATCTGCCAGCGCGAACATGCATTGGCGTGACGGGGCTAGCGGTTGGTGCGCTTGTTGAAATTGATTTGATTGTTGCTCGCTAAGAATTGAACAACAAGGCAACCACCAGATGAAGTGGTCCTGCTTTTTAGGACAGGTTTGCGGCTTAGCTAAGATGTAATCTGGTTGGCTTCATGCCGCCTTTTGAGTTTTTTCTATGTGGAAGAATGCGTCGTCAGGTGATCGTTTGTCGAGGGCGGTGTGGGGTCGCTCTGAGTTGTAGAACCCAACCCAGTCTTTGATCACGCGTTTGGCTTGGAACCCGTCCTGCAATTCGTGCAGATAGACGGCCTCCTGTTTGAGCGACCGCCACAGCCGATCGATGAAGATATTGTCGAGATACCCGGCCCCGCCCATCCATCGATATTTTGACGTCAGAGCAGCTGCGAAAATGGTTACTGGACAGCTTCGAACCCCGCGAGGTTGTCGTGCGCGACGTTGTGCAGCTCGGGCCGAGCCCGTTGCGGGAGAGCTCAAAGGCAAGGGCGGCTTTGGGTATACTCGAAAAACATGGCTGGATTGTGCGCCTTCCCCCGGGAACGAAAATACGCGGGGCCTCACGGCAGGAAGCGTGGCGTATCGTCAAGGCCGCAAGCGATCAGGCCAAACCCTGAGCGATGGTGTCGAAGAGTGAGATGACCCGCTGCTACATCTGCACAGGCGCGCCAGCATGGCAGACTACAGCCCTAAAACCGCAGGAAAACAACGGTATGAGCATGGCGACACGTTCCCCCATGCTTCAAGGCTGGAAGCAGAACTGCACAGCAATTTGATGCTGGTTCAGCTTCATAGCGATCGGACCTGCACACCCGCAAGGCGGCCAGGTGCGAGGGTGCCGGCACCATCCGGAAGCCGGCGTCTTGCGGCTCCAGCTGAGCACCCGTATCGCCAGCTTCACGACGTTCCGGACCAAGCAGCTGAGCAATGTAGCCGGCCAGTCTGTCTTGAAGTCGATGATTGCCACCCGAGATGGCGGCGAACAAGGGCATCATCTTCTGGCACGCGTGACGGGGCGGTTACCTCTGTGCGCCTCGAACATATTAACAGGCTCGACGGGAGCTTTTATCACGACGCCCGCGAGGTGCGGAATAAAAACTCCAAAACATTCACGACATTCTTTCTTTCAGTCGATGACGCATATTTAACGTCCTTCAAAACGGGGGGTCGAGCACCTGAAACTGGTGAAGCTTTTCCGCTCCCACGATCCGCTGTTTTTGCCCACAGAAATAAGGATCGTTGGCGGAGTTTTCAAAGTGGTGGGCCTGAAACGCGGCACCTACAAAACCGCAAATGCCCTCCGGCACGCGATCAGGGCGGCCTTCGTGCGCGCCGATCTGCCTGCCTTTAGCGCGCCTGCCTTTCCCAAGACGCGTGCGACGTGGGCCGACATATTCTACCCGACCCGCGACGCGTTCAAAGCCGTTTCGCAGAACATCGGCCATACCAGCGTTATCACGACAATAAGCGCCTATTTCCCTGTCTCGACCGCACGTCAGGCTGACCTCATCAGGAAACGCTCACAATTTGTGCGCTATGTTCGAGCATCAGCAAACGACGCGGCGGTGGCGCGGCTTTAATCGCCTGCGCCAACCCGTCTGACGGCACGCAAAAGGGCACCGCTTGGAACGGGCGCATCGCCTGCATGGGTTGTCGCATTATGTATGTTTTTAACTCTTTCAGTCACCTTTGCGGCCCTTCAAAGGCGGCGCTGACCACCGGTTCTGTGGAAGGGGCGTC
>JBLHTS010000132.1:0-9699 GCA_047627695.1 Yoonia sp.
AGGAAACCGTTGATCCCGACATCTTCAGGGCCATGGGCGAAGCCGGCCTGCTTGGCTTGACAATCCCCGAAGAATACGGCGGGCTTGGCGCGGGTTACGTGACCTATGGTCTGGTCGCCCGCGAGATTGAGCGTGTCGATAGCGGCTATCGCTCTATGATGTCGGTACAGTCCTCATTGGTGATGTATCCAATCCACGCCTACGGCACTGACACCCAGCGCGAGAAATATTTGCCAGGCTTAGCGGCCGGCACATTGATTGGATGTTTTGGTCTCACCGAACCGGACGCGGGCAGTGATCCTGCCAGTATGAAAACCACCGCGAAGAAGATCGCAGATGGCTATGTGTTGAATGGCGCCAAGATGTGGATCAGCAACGCACCGATTGCTGATGTATTTGTCATCTGGGCCAAATCAGAAGCGCACGGCGGCAAGATCCGCGGCTTTGTGCTCGATAAGGGCATGAAGGGTTTGTCCGCTCCAAAGATCGGCGGAAAGCTTAGCCTGCGTGCCTCCGTCACGGGCGAGATCGTGATGGACAATATCGCCGTTGGCGAAGACGCATTATTGCCGGGTGTGGAGGGCCTAAAAGGGCCTTTTGGGTGTCTAAACCGCGCGCGCTATGGCATCGCGTGGGGGGTGATGGGGGCGGCAGAGGCGTGCTGGCACGCGGCGCGTCAATACGGGTTGGACCGCAGGCAGTTCGGTAAACCGCTGGCGCAAACACAACTGTTCCAGAAAAAGCTCGCTGATATGCAAACCGAGATCGCGTTGGGTATGCAGGCCGCCCTGCAATTGGGCCGCTTGATGGAGCAAGGCCGCGCGGCCCCCGAAATGATCAGCCTAATGAAACGCAACAACTGCGGGAAGGCGCTCGATATCGCGCGGGTCTCGCGGGATATGCACGGCGGAAATGGAATCAGTGAGGATTTCCAGATCATGCGCCACATGGTTAACCTTGAGACGGTGAATACCTATGAAGGAACCCACGATGTGCATGCATTGATCTTGGGCCGTGCACAAACGGGCCTGCAAGCGTTCTTTTAGGCCAAATTAGGTACAATGTAGTTCGCAAGATGACTAGTTCTGCCGCAAAGCCATGTTACAAAGGTCTTGAGCCGCCAAGTGTTGTTAAGGCCGCGGAGCATGTTTCATGGAAGACCCTCAACTCTCGTTCGAGACCAAATTAACGAACCTTGATGCCAATAAATGGATCGGGGCAATTGATGATGTATGTGACGACTTAGGTTTTTTTGAACAACTAGGACGTTATCATTGCGCGGGCTTCATTGAAGCTGGCAATAAGCTGCTCGTAACGTTTGAAAACGCCGAAAGCGTGCGGGCATACAATATCGACGCAGAGCCACGCGGCTTTACCTATGTCCGCCAAGACGGCTGGTCCCATCTTGCATTGATCTCCTTCACGGAAAGCTGGTTCCGCGACCCCGCGGTCTATGCGTTTTTCGATCGCATGATTGATGACGGCTTTTTTGAAGATTTCGAGAATGTCTTGTTCTACGGCGGTGACGGCGGCGCGGCTTATGCCGCAGCGGCCTATTCGGTCGCCGCCCCCGGCGCGACAGTCATTGCTTTACGCCCCCAAGCGACACTTGAAGCAAAAACAACGAACTGGGACAAACGGTACCGGTTCGCGCGCAAAAAGAACTTTGCCAACCGCTACGGCTATGCGCCTGAAATGGTCGAAGGCGCGGCAGAGGTTTTCATCGCATATGACCCCTATGAGCATCTTGATGCATGCCACGCAGCCCTATTTCGCAGGCCCCATGTGACAAGCCTTCCCTGCCCGCTGTTTGGACCTCAATTGGACCGTGCATTTGACCGAATGGGCATCCATGACGTAATGCTCAAATTGGCGATGGATGGCAATCTTGACGCCAAGCGCTTTGCACAATTGCTACGCGCGCGACGCTATGATCAGGTCTATGTCCGCAATCTGGTGAAGTACCTGATCAAGGCAAGTCACGACGATTTTGCACAGGTGATTTGCCGCTATATGCTCAAGCGCGGCAGTAGTAGCTTTTTCAAAAAGACCCTCGAAGAGCTCATCGAAGCGCAGGACAATTACAAATAGTAGATGTCGCCATAGACGTGCCGCACAATGTCCTGACGGCACACACCAATCTTTGTGAGGTCTGCATCGCTTAGGTTTTGCATCCGCTCAACAATGTTGGAACGGTTCTGCGCATTCGCCAAATTTGCGAAGAACTAGCTAGCGGCACGCAAAACACGCGCCCAGAATGATGGTCGAGCGTTGCTGTCGTCCGAATCTGTGTAAAAGGCCATTGGGGTGTTCCTATCAAAACATTTGTCTGTTGCTTGATAGTTATGCCCATGCGATTTGAATCAAACAGCCAATGCTGCATTGCGGCAATGCAGCCCACGCATACCATACAGCGCTGCATCAGTCTGCGTCAGAGCGCGCTTGTATGATCCGCTTGAGCAGGTTGTAAATTCGCAGTCCAAAGTAGCCCGCGACGGCACCCACGATCACGCCGAAGGTTGTTCCGCTTTCGAGCAAACTCGCGCAGATCGCAGCAGCGATCAATGCGACCATGAATGCAATCAAACGCTTCTCAGAGGGTTCAATGGGAAAATAGCCTTCGAGGAACTTCGCAATCGGTCCAGCAACTGGCCCTTCCAATTGTGGCGTCAGAAAACCCGCGAGGGCAGCGACCAAAAAACCGAGCATGTTGGCGTCTCCTATTGGGGATATATTCTTACCGTCAGTAATAACCCGAAAAGGCCAACAATCTGCAAGGTCAATCACAAGAACTATGGCGTCCAAGACCACAACGGTGTAATCCAGCCACATGCCTGATAGACAAATAACAAGCCTGACAATCCGCCGCCCAGATGACTGGCATCTGCATTTGCGCGATGGTGCGATGTTGAATGCGGTCTTACCAGAAACGGCCCGCCATTTTGCCCGCGCTATCATTATGCCCAATCTGGTGCCGCCGGTTGTAACATCACAGCAGGCTGTGTCTTACCGTGAACGGATCATGGCGGCCCTGCCCCAAGGTGCAGCGTTCACCCCACTGATGACACTTTATCTCACCGAAACAACCGACCCCGAAGATGTGCGCGCTGCCCATGCGGCGAGTATTGCGACAGCTGTTAAGCTTTATCCCGCCGGGGCCACAACGAACTCTGCCTCGGGCGTGCGCGATTTTGAAAAGGTCCGCCCTGTGTTAGAGGTAATGGCTGAGATCGGTATGCCTCTTTGTGTCCATGGCGAGGTGACTGACAACGACATCGATATCTTTGACCGCGAGGCCGTGTTCATTGACCGCGTCCTCAAACCACTGCGCAAAAAGGTGCCGGACCTCAATATCGTGATGGAGCATGTCACCACCCAGGATGCCGTGGATTACGTGCGCGATAGCAACAAGAACCTTGCAGCGACCATTACAACCCATCACCTGATCATCAACCGCAACCACATCCTAGCGGGCGGGATAAAACCGCATTTCTATTGCTTGCCTGTGGCCAAACGCGAGGCTCACCGCGTCGCCTTGGTCCAAGCTGCTGTGTCTGGTGACAAACGCTTCTTTCTTGGCACCGACAGCGCCCCCCATACGGACGCTACCAAGTTACAGGCCTGTGGCTGTGCGGGCATCTTTACCGCCCCGAACACCATGTCCTGCTTGGCCGAAGTATTCGACGCCGCCGGACGTATTCGCAAAGTCGAGAGCTTTGCCTCGCTTAATGGGCCTGCTTTTTACGGGCTGCCTGTAAATTCGCAAACGATCACGCTGACCAAGGGTGACCCCGTTCGATACCCCAGCCATATTGAAACCGAAGATGGCCCTGTCACGGTGTTTGATCCCGGGTTTGACCTGCATTGGCGTGTCGAGATGTAGCAACTGCCGGATGCCCCCAGCAGAAATTTTTTTAGAAGTAAGAAGTTATAGGCCTGTATGATGATCCCAACCTCATTCCCGACCAAAGAAGAAATGGCTCGTTTGACCGCGGGCATGCTTATTGAGATTGGCGCGATTGATTTCAACGCGACAAAGCCCTTTACCCATGCATCTGGCAAGCAGGCCCCTACTTATGTGGATTGCCGCAAGCTGATTTCTTATCCGCGTATCCGTGCGACGTTGATGGACTTCATGGCCGTCTCAATCATGCGCGAAGCCGGGTTCGAAGCCTTTGACAACATTGCAGGCGGGGAAACCGCTGGCATTCCTTTTGCTGCTCTCGTGGCCGAACGACTTGCATTGCCGATGACTTATGTCCGCAAGAAGCCAAAAGGGTATGGCCGCAATGCGCGGATTGAAGGTGTCATGACCGAAGGCCAGCGCGTCTTGCTGGTGGAAGATTTGACGACCGACGGTGGTTCAAAACTGTCGTTCGTCGATGCCATTCGCGAAACCGGTGCAAGCTGTAGTGCCACAGCCGTGATCTTTTACTATGGCATCTTTGAAGGCGTCGAAAAGACTTTGGCCGATCACGGTATTCAACTGATCCATTTGTGCACTTGGTGGGACGTTCTGGCAGAGGCAAAGGCACGGGATGCATATGACACCGCGACCTTGACGGCAGTAGAGGCGTACTTGAATGACCCAGCCGGATGGGTGCCTGCCGCGTCATAAAAACTTATCCCCTGCTCTGTGCACAACTTGGGCCGGGAATCGCTGAGCGTGTCTGCATAGTGGGTTCACTTTGCGTAATGCCACTTGATCTGGTATGATTGGCAAGCAGCTTGTTTTATCCACAAGGTTATCCCGCCGGATATCCCCGTTGATATCAAGATGGTCATCGCCAGCGCCCTACTGCTATGAGGACGACGGGACGTGTGAGGGACAAAATGAACGAGATTTCAACTTTCAACGCCACCGGGGTGCAAGAGGCCGTCGCGGACGCCATGCCGCATTCGATCGAGGCAGAGCAGCAGTTGTTGGGCGCAATCCTGACCAACAACGACATCTTCGACCGTGTCGCGGCCATCATCAGCCCCAAGCATTTCTATGATCCCGTCCATGCCCGCATTTTCGAGACCGCCGCATCACGCATTGGCCGCAATATGTTAGCGAGCCCTGTCACCCTCAAGGCTTTCATGGAAGATGATGAGGGTCTTAAGGAGCTTGGCGGCCCGCCCTACCTTGCCCGTCTTGCTGGCGCCGCGATTTCGGCTTTTGCGGCGCGCGATTATGCCCAGATGATCTATGATCTGGCGACGCGGCGTGAATTGATCCGGCTTGGCCGCGACATCACCGACAAAGCTGCCAAGGTTGATGTCGATAGTGAACCGCGCGAACAGATCATCGAAGCCGAGCAGGCGCTTTATTCCTTGGCCGAACAGGGTGTCTCAGAAAAGGGCTTTCAATCGTTTCTTGCGGCTGTCACCGAGGCCGTGAATGTCGCAAACTCCGCTTATCAACGCGATGGAGGTTTGGCCGGCATCTCGACCGGTCTTGTTGATATGGACAAGAAACTGGGTGGATTGCATAAATCCGACCTCTTGATCATCGCGGGGCGTCCTTCGATGGGTAAAACCTCGCTTGCGACCAACATTGCTTATAACGTGGCCAAGGCATATCGACGCGGCACTTTGCAAGACGGCTCTGAGGGCGCGATTGATGGTGGCGTTGTCGGCTTTTTCTCGCTTGAGATGAGTGCGGAGCAGTTGGCAGGCCGGGTCCTTGCCGAAGCATCCGAGATTTCGTCCCATAAGATCCGCCAAGGCGACATGACAGAAGGCGAATTCCGCCGTTTTGTGGATGCCGCCAAGCAGTTGGAATCTTGCCCGCTTTATATCGATGATACTGCTGCAATTCCCATTTCACAGCTGGCCGCGCGCGCGCGCCGTCTTAAGCGGACGCACGGTCTGGATTTGCTGATTGTGGATTACTTGCAGCTGGTACGAGGTACCTCTGACAACCGCGTTCAAGAAATTGGCGAGATTTCGATGGGCCTTAAAGCCATCGCCAAGGAGCTGAATATCCCCGTAGTGGCTCTGTCGCAGCTGTCGCGGCAGGTGGAATCACGTGAAGACAAACGCCCGCAATTGTCAGACCTGCGCGAATCTGGGTCGATCGAGCAGGACGCCGACGTCGTTATGTTTGTTTACCGTGGTGAATATTACACCGAGCGCGAAAAGCCCGAAGATCACAACATGGAAGCCATCGCCGCATGGCAGGAAAAGATGTCGAGCCTGCATGGCAAGGCTGAAGTGATTGTTGGCAAGCAGCGGCACGGTCCGATCGGGACCATCGAACTTTCGTTTACGGCTGAGTTCACGCGCTTTGGCAATCTCGTCAAGCCATGGCAACAGGGTGAAGACCAGCAGTTTTAACCCAGCATGGCAAATCACTTGCCCCACGCGGCTGCCCCTGCCAAAAGGTCATTATGAGTACTGGACGCCTGATCATTGACCTTGACGCCGTCGTTGCCAACTGGCGCGCTTTAGACGGCATGACCAATTGCAAGACCGCCGCTGTGGTCAAGGCAAATGGGTATGGTCTTGGGGCGGCTAACGTCGCCAAATCGCTTTTCAAAGCTGGTGTGCGTCAGTTTTTCGTCGCTGTCGCCGAAGAAGCGATCCCTATTCGCGAAGAATTGGGGGCGAAACCCGAAATCTGCGTTTTTTCCGGCCATATGAAGGGTGACACCAATCTGATCCGCGAATTGGGCCTGACGCCCATGCTCAATTCCGTGGACCAGCTGACCGACCACCTTGAAGCGCTGCCAGGTCATCCGTTTGGCGTGCAACTGGACACAGGCATGAACCGCTTGGGTCTGGAAATGCAGGAATGGATCGCTGTGGCCGAACTTGCTTTGTCACAAAAGCCAAAGCTTATCATGTCACATCTGGCGTGCGCCGACGAACCCGACCACCCGATGAACCCCTACCAATTAGACCAGTTCAAGAAAATGACGGACGGCATATCAGCGCCACGCTCGCTTGCCGCAACTGGTGGCATCTTATTGGGGCCTGAGTATCATTTTGACGTTACCCGCCCCGGCATTGGGCTTTATGGTGGATTGCCATTCGCAGATGCAACGCCCGTCGTCGAACTTGATCTGCCCGTCGTACAAATCCGCGATGTGGCCGAAGGCGAAGTTGTGGGCTACGCCAATGCATGGCAGGCCAAACGACCTTCGCGCATTGCGACGGTGTCGGGCGGCTATGCGGACGGTATTGCCCGCAGGCTGTCGGACCGCGCCACACTTTACCACGGTGACATCCCCTGCAATCTGGTTGGCCGCATATCAATGGATTTGTTGACAGTTGATGTCACCGACTTACCAGAAGACCCCCGCAAGCTGACACTGATTGGACCGCATCAAGGCGTTGATGATCTAGCGCAGGCTGCCGACACGATCGGCTACGAGATTTTGACGCAATTGGGTGACCGCTATCATCGCAAGACATTCGGCAAATAGACCGGCGATGTTGAACATCCTGCGGATCGCCAACCTATCGCTGCTTATTCTATTCCCGATAGCTTGGTTTGCGCCTTTGATGCGCGCAGGACTGTTGCCTATCTTTGGATCAAGCGAGATCAGCGTCATTTCTGGCATGCAGGCGCTATGGAAAAGCGATGTGGCCTTGGCCTTGCTGGTCACCGCATTTGCGTTATTTGCGCCTTACCTCAAGACAATTGGCATTGCCTTGGTGCATTTCAACCTGTTGAAAGATAACACTTTACCGATTCTGGCTTGGACCGGAAAGCTGGCGATGGCTGATATATTCCTGATCGCCCTTTACATTGTGGTCATCAAAGGGGTCGGCATCGGTAAAGTCGAAACCGGCTGGGGCCTTTATATGTTTACGGCCTGCATCCTTGCCTCGCTTGTGATTTCCGCGCTAACGCCCAAAGCCAAAGCAAGATAGGTTAACGCTCTTGCTGAAGGGACCGATCTGGTCCAAAAGGTGAACATGGCCAAAGATCTGAATTTTACATGTACTGAGTGTGGTGCGTCCTTTCGCAAATGGTCAGGGCAATGCGATGCATGCCAGGGCTGGAATACCATCAGCGAAAGCAAAGCACTTAGCAGTGGACCCAAAGGCAAGTCGCTGGGCGCCATGCGGGGCAAACCCGTACCGTTAACCGATCTTGCGACCCAAGAAAAAGAACCACCTCGCACTATGGCTGGCGTGGGGGAACTTGACCGCGTATTGGGCGGTGGGCTTGTCAAAGCATCTGCTCTTTTGGTGGGCGGCGACCCGGGCATCGGGAAATCCACGCTCTTGTTGCAGGCAGCTGCGCGTTTTGCCCGTAACGGCCTAAAGGTCATCTATATCTCGGGTGAAGAATCGAATGCGCAAGTACAAATGCGTGCCCGAAGATTAGGGCTTGAGGAAAGCCCCGTGTTGCTCGCGTCCGAGACAAACCTGCGCGATATCCTGACCACGCTTGAGATCGAAAAACCCGATTTGGCAATCATTGATTCCATCCAGACCATGTGGGCCGACAATGTCGACAGTGCGCCCGGCAGTGTCAGCCAAGTGCGATCTTCGGCCCATGAACTGACAACTTTTGCCAAACGCAACGGCATGTCCGTGGTCATGGTGGGCCATGTCACAAAGGACGGCACAATCGCTGGTCCTCGCGTGGTCGAACATATGGTGGATACGGTCCTTTATTTCGAGGGCGAGCGCGGGCACCAATTTCGAATTTTACGCTCGGTCAAGAACCGTTTTGGCCCCGCAGACGAGATCGGTGTCTTTGAAATGACGGGCAAAGGTTTGGCCGAAGTCAAGAATCCATCAGCGCTGTTTTTGTCCGAACGCGGCGCACCTGCCCCCGGTTCGGTTGTGTTTGCAGGCATCGAAGGCAGCCGTCCGATGCTGTGCGAGATACAAGCACTTGTGGCACCTTCGCCACACAGTCAACCGCGCCGATCTGTCGTCGGATGGGACGGCGGACGCCTTGCAATGATCCTAGCCGTGCTCGAATCGCGGTGCGGCGTGCCGTTCACCGGATTGGACGTTTATCTCAATGTAGCAGGGGGTTTGCGCATTTCAGAGACGGGCGCAGACCTTGCTGTGGCCGCCGCACTTGTTTCCGCCCGCGAAGACGCGGCATTGCCCGCAGAAGCAGTTATCTTTGGCGAAATCAGCTTGTCGGGTGCACTCCGTCCTGTGGGTCAGACCGAAAATAGATTGAAAGAAGCGCAGAAACTTGGTTTTACGTCTGCTATCGTTCCCCAACAGGCCAAACAGCCGCAAGTGGACGGGCTGGGTTTACGCACCGCGACCGATCTGGCTGGATTTGTAGAAGAATTATTCGGCGCACGTTAACGCGCCATGAAGCAGGAGACGACCCATGGAAGGTTTCACACTCGTTGACGCAGGTGTTGCAATCATTGTGCTGCTCTCGGGCGTATTAGCCTACAGTCGCGGTTTCGTGCGCGAAACGATGGCGATTTTGGGTTGGATCGGTGCCACCGTGGTGGCGTTTATCTTTGCCGATCAAGTCGAACCACTGGTTCGGCAAATCCCGATCATCGGCGAATTTATTGGCGACAGCTGCGAGTTAGCGATCATTGCAGCCTTTGCTGCGGTCTTTGCCATCGCCCTTGTCGTGGTTTCGATCTTTACGCCGCTGTTTTCAACAGTCGTGCAACGCTCGGCCCTTGGCGGAATTGACCAGGCGCTTGGCTTCTTCTTTGGTGCCTTGCGCGGCGTTCTATTGGTGGCGGTTGCGTTCTTTGTCTACGATACGAT
>JBLHTS010000133.1:0-9626 GCA_047627695.1 Yoonia sp.
TGTTGGATGACGGCGCAGTTCTTGTCCTGCTGGATGCAGGTGAAATCCTACGTGTCGCCCCGAATTAAGCGGCCAGTTTGCGCGCCGTTGCAAATGACACAAGGCGGCGCGATTTTTCGTCCCATAGGTTCAGGCCCGCGCATTTGATGCTTTGCCCAATGGTCATCCGACTGACCTCGACCAATTCGTTGTGATCGCGCAGGACTTCGGTCAGGCGATAGAACGGGATTCGACTATAGAGGTGATGTACGTGGTGGATGCCGATGTTGGCGGTGAACCAGCGCAGGATTGGTGGCAGGTCATAGTGCGAACTGCCATGCAGGGCCGCGTCGTGCAGTTGCCAGTCTTCGGGCTGATCCCATTGGGTCGCCTCGAACTGATGCTGGACGTAGAATAGCCAAACCCCGATAGAGGCCGCAATTAAGGTTGTAGGCAGGAACACAAGGAACAGTGCTTGCAAGCCGCCAAAATAAACAATTGTCCCAAGGACCGCGGCTATTGCAGCGTTGGTGCCCATCGCGCTGACCCAGTATTTGCGGCCTTCTAGGCCCAAGGGCAGACGGTTCTGCAACATAAAGATATACGTTGGGCCCAGTCCAAACATCACAAGCGGGTGGCGGTAAGCGCGGTACATCAACCGTCCGACCAGCGTGCGTTGATGATATTCTTCGACCGTCAGCGTCATGACATCGCCAATACCGCGCTGGTCCAAGTCGCCAGCGTGGCTGTGGTGGATTGAATGGGTGCGTCGCCAGACGTCATAAGGCGTGAGCGTCACAACACCCAATGCGCGGCCTACCCAATCACTGACATTGCGGTTGCCAAAGAACGATCCATGCCCGCAATCATGCTGGATGCAAAACAGGCGCAAAAGGAAAAGACCGTTTGCCGCAGAGATCGCAAATGCACCCCAATAGCTGTATTGTGCAACCCAACAGGCCAGAATCCAAAGCACGATAAATGGGATCAAACTGACCGCCAATTCAAAGCTGCTGCGTAGGCTGCTGGGTTCACGGTATTTTGCTAGAATTTGAACCCAGTCGCGTGGAGTCATATTTGCGGAGGTAGGTTGTTTGTCTTGCATGGACTGCTTCTTATTATGATCCCCCCTCGGATAACCTAACGTCATCGATAAGCAAGCTAAAAGGCTTCATTGTCCGGTGCCTGCGTCTTAGTATGGCGCAAAAGAGGAACACAACATGCAGCCGCTTAGAGGTATTGTTTTCAAAGTTATGTCCGTGTGTATGTTCATGGGCATGGCCAGTTTGATAAAAGCGGCCTCAACGGATGTGCCCCCTGGACAGGCGGTTTTCTTCCGATCGTTCTTTGCGCTGCCCATCATTTTAGGTTGGCTTGCGATCCGCCACGAGTTGCGCAACGGCTGGAAGACCAAGAATCCGTTGGGGCATTTCTGGCGCGGTTTGGTTGGGACATCTGCGATGGGTCTTGGTTTTACAGGTCTTGGACTGTTGCCGCTGCCCGAAGTTACAGCGATTGGTTATGCGGCCCCGCTTTTGGTGGTTGTGTTCGCTGCGATGTTTTTGAACGAGGATGTGCGCGCCTTTCGCTTGTCTGCTGTAGCGCTGGGGATGGTTGGCGTTTTGATCGTCTTGTCACCGCGTTTGTCTGTGGGTGCGTCGCTGAATTCGTCCGAGACTTTGGGCGCGGTTGTCGTGTTGATGGGTGCGGTTTTGGCTGCCCTAGCGCAGGTCTTTGTGCGTAAACTGGTGGCCACGGAAAGTACGGCGGCCATTGTATTTTGGTTCACGATCACGTCGTCGATCATGGCGCTGTTTACCTTGCCGTGGGGCTGGGTCATGCCGTCTTGGCAGGTTGCGCTTATGTTGATTATGGCAGGGTTTCTTGGCGGGATCGGTCAGATTTTTCTGACCTCAAGTTACCGCTTTGCTGACGCTTCGCTGGTCGCGCCGTTTGACTACACGTCAATGATACTCGCTTTGCTGATCGGGTATTTCATCTTTGACGAAGTGCCGACGGGAACAATGATGGTTGGTGCCGGAATTGTCATTCTTGCGGGGGTGCTGATTATCTCGCGTGAAAGTAGGTTGGGTTTGGAGCGATCACAGCAACGCAAAGCCACCGGCAACATCGGCGCATGATCTACCTGTAGCCGATCCCAACTTTCTTAAGCAGGCCCTTGGCTTGTTCTAACCGGCGCTTCATTCCAGGCGCTGTGTCTGGAACTTGCAATCCAAGGTCTGCAAAAATGGCCCAAAGGTGGATCGCATCGTCAGGTGACAAGGTTGGCGAAACATATGCTGGGGTTCCGCCATCAAGTGTTAACAGTTGCCTGGGGATACTGAACGGAAGCGAACCACGCGGATGCCCCAACATTTTCTCTTGAACGCCAGCGAGCACGCGAGGATGAACATCGACGGCTTCCACCTTGAGTTTATGGGTCTGGAAAAAGCCAGTGTCCCAATTGATCAAAACCAACGCGAAAATATTGGAGGCGCTGGGGCGTAGTGGTAGCGGCTTGGGATTATCGAGCTGCGCTGCGGGGTTGCTGCGATAGAACGCATGGGCGGCAATGGCGAAATCACACTCTGGCTGGCTAAGCATCCAATAGATCAAACCATTGTGGGCGTCGCTGCGCGTGCGGCGGATTGTTTCCAGCCACAAATCTTGCGGTGCATCGCGCAAGATACGGCGTAATTTTACTTCGCTGGCAGAGACCTTTGCCCGATTAGGGTTCGGCGCGGCATTTCGATTGTCGGGAGTGACCATGATGTCAGGAACCATAACTTTTATTTCTAGGAATGGAGAGAATGTGCCACGCAATCAGGACTTAACTTTGGCCTAGGCTGCCTTTTTCCCAAAAGTTATGTTCTGTTTTTGGCAACAGTCTTCGTTCTTGGGCGTTTTTTGTTAAGGCTTCATGACAATCAAAGGGGTGCCGCGCAAGCGTGATCGGCGGGTCGGATGCGTGCGCTCGATTCTTGGTTGACGGGACAGGGCGGCTAGAGACACCATACAAAAAAGGGGCGCTGACGCGCCCCAATTTCATTCTTGATTTTCTTTGAGTGCTTAAGCGCGCACCAGCTTTTCGTAGTCCTGCGAAATCTCGCGTGTGATCGCGCCGACTTCAAAGTTGTAATCACCGATCTGCCCGACAGGCGTGACTTCGGCGGCGGTGCCGGTCAACCAACACTGCTCAAATCCTTCAAGCTCTTCTGGCATGATGATCCGTTCGTTTACCGTCACACCTTTGTCGCGCAGCATGCCGATAACTGTCTGTCGGGTCAGACCGTTCAGGAATGCGTCTGCGATTGGTGTGTGGACCTGCCCGTCTTTAACGAAGAAGATATTCGCGCCTGTCGCCTCGGCCACATAGCCGCGATAGTCGAACATCATTGCGTCCGAACAGCCTTTGGCTTCAGCCGCGTGCTTGGACATCGTGGCAATCATGTAAAGACCCGCTGCTTTGGCTTGGGATGGGGCCGTTTCAGGGCTAGGCCGTTTCCACTTCGCGATGTCGAGCTTGGCACCCTTCATTTTGGCGTCACCATAGTAGTTGCCCCATTCCCAAACGGCGACGGCCATATGCACAGGGTTGCGCGCAGATGCGACGCCCATGTCTGGACCCGCACCGCGCCACGCAACCGCCCGGACGTAAGCGTCGGTTAGGCCATTTGCATCAAGTGCGGCCTGTTTGGCGGCCTCGATTTCGTCGATGGTATAGGGGATATCAAAGTCGATCAGCTTGCCTGACTGGATCAAACGCGCAGCGTGTTCGCGGGATTTGAAGATCTTGCCATTGTAGCACCGTTCACCCTCAAAGACAGAAGATGCGTAGTGCATGGCGTGGGTCAGAATGTGCACATTAGCGTCGCGCCATTCGACCAATTGGCCGTTCATCCAGATTTTGCCGTCTCTATCGTCATATGCGCCAGCCATGTCACCCTCCGTCGTATTTTGCATTAGTTACGCATGTAGGTCCGTTTTGGACATTATATTACGCAGTTTCTAAGATTTGGTAATAGTTGATTCTTGGAATGTCAACAAAGCTGACGTATTATGAAGCAAGACGAGGGAGGACTGGGTATGAGTGACGGGTTGCAGCCGCAGACAGGCCAGAGCCTTCTGTTTCTGACAGACGAGCAGTTGCGCAAAGGCATTGAGGCGATGTTTTTCGCCTATCGCGGTTTTACCGCTGATCCTGATCGTATTCTCGCGGACAAATCCTATGGCCGCGCCCATCATCGCGCGATCCATTTCATTCACCGCAGTCCCAGCACCACCGTCAACAACTTGCTGTCGATCCTTGGTGTTACAAAACAGTCGCTTAATCGTGTGTTGCGCACTTTGATTGAAGACGGTTTGGTGGCCATCACTGTGGGTCAGCGCGACAAACGCGAACGACTTTTGCATTTGACACCCGCTGGCGCGGCGTTGGAGCGTGAGTTGTCGGATGCCCAACGCGACCGGATGCGGGCGGCCTACCGTGCCGCTGGCCCCGCTGCAGTTGCTGGTTTTCGGCAAGTGCTAGAGGCGATGATGGATGAAAAGACCCGCCATCATTATGAGACGATGAAGGATAGACCCGAATGAAAGCTGATGATGCTCACCTGCTGATTGTCGACGATGACGAACGTATTCGCGGCCTGTTGCAAAAATTCCTGATGCGATCTGGCTTTTTGGTGACCACCGCGCGCGATGCTGCCCATGCGCGACGCATTCTAGGTGGGCTCGAATTTGATTTGATCGTGCTTGACGTGATGATGCCCGGCGAAGACGGGATGTCGCTGTGCCGTGATCTACGCAGAACAATTACCACCCCGATTATGCTTTTGACGGCCAAAGGTGGGACTGATGACCGGATTACCGGGTTAGAGGCGGGGGCGGATGACTACCTGTCCAAACCCTTTGAGCCCAAAGAACTGTTGTTGCGGATCAACGCGATTCTGCGCCGTGTTCCAGCGGCAGAGCCTGCAATTGTGCTGCCCAAAGTCTTGAACATGGGACCTGTCCGCTACGACATCGAACGCGGCGAGATGTGGCGCGGTGAAGAACTGGTGCGACTGACATCGACCGAAAGCCAGTTGATGCGTATCTTCTCTGGTTGTCCCGGCGAGGCAGTGACGCGCATGCGTTTGGTAGAAGAGTTGAGCCGTTCAGGTGGTCAAACCCAGGAACGTGCCGTTGACGTGCAGATCACCCGCTTGCGCCGCAAGATCGAGGTGGAACCAAAGCAGCCCCGCTATTTGCAGACTGTCCGCGGGGCCGGGTATATGTTGGCGCCCGAGTAGGCGCTGCGCGCTAACTTTTATACCTCCAACCAAGGAATTTTTGAACAAAATAAGGTTGTGCATGCTTCCTGAAACGGGTTGTTTGGGTGCATGACAACAGCCTTGATTACACATGAAGATTGCTTTGATCACGTGACCCCTCCAGGCCACCCAGAGCAGGTTGCGCGGCTTGATGCCGTGCTTGGTGCCCTTGAAGGGTTTGACTTGCTGAGTGTGAAGGCGCCTTTGGCGGCAGAAGATGATCTTCTGCGCGCCCATCCCAAAGCCCATGTTGATGCGATCCGTGCGGCGGCACCTGAAGAAGGTTGGCGTTCGCTGGATGCCGATACGCATATGTCAGTCGGGACGTTGAAAGCGGCGTACCGTGCCGCCGGTGGTGCCGTTCGTGCCGTGGATATGGTGATGAGCGGTGAGGCCGCTAATGCCTTTGCTGCCGTCCGTCCACCGGGCCACCATGCGGAACGCCAGACCGCCATGGGCTTTTGTTTCTTTGGCAATGTCGTTGTGGGGGCCAAACATGCGTTGGACCATCATGGTCTAGCACGCGTCGCGATTGTCGATTTTGACGTCCATCACGGCAATGGCACGCAAGATCTGGTCGAAGATGATCCGCGTATTCTGTTTTGTTCGACCCATCAGTCGCCACTTTATCCCGGGACGGGTGCCGCACATGAGGTGGGTGTCGATAACGTGCTGAACGTGCCTTTGCCTGAAGGGACTGGATCGCAAGCGTTTCGCGATGTGATGGAACGGGTGGTTCTGCCGCGCGTTAATGAATTTGCGCCCGAGCTAATCATTGTCTCCGCCGGATTTGATGCACATGAGGCCGACCCGTTGGCAGGCATGAACTTGCAGACCGCGGATTTCGCTTGGATCACCGAAAAGCTATGTGATTTAGCCGACCGCCATTGTCACGGGCGGCTGGTATCAAGCCTTGAAGGTGGCTATGATCTTGAGGCGCTGGGCGCATCTGCTGCTGCCCATGTCAAAGTCTTGGAGGAAAGAGGCCGATGAGCGAAGTAAAGAAGATGAGCTTTGAAGATGCGATCAAGGAATTGGAAACAGTCGTGGGTCAGTTGGAACGCGGTGATGTGGCCTTGGACGAAAGCATTGCGCTTTATGAGCGTGGTGCCGCATTGAAAGCCCGCTGCGAAGCCAAGCTGAAAGAAGCCGAAGAAAAGGTCGCCAAGATCACTTTGGGCGAGGGTGGTGTGCCTTCTGGAACGACCCCCCTCGATGGTTGATACGGCGCCTTTCCGTCTCGCGGCACTTGAGCGGCGACCGCTGAAAGATGCACTTGCCCAAGCCGCGAAAGTGGCCGAGGCACGGGTAGGATTTGCGCTGTCGGGGCTGCAAGGTCCCGTGCCGGAAGCGATGCTTTATGCGGTTTCGGGTGGCAAGGCGCTGCGTGCTTTTTTTGTCTTGGAAACGGCCCGATTGCATCAGGTCAATCCTGTGGCTGCTGCTGGTGCAGCGGCAGCGATAGAGTGTCTGCACGCTTATTCCTTGGTTCACGATGACATGCCTTGCATGGATAACGACGCCCTGCGCCGTGGGCAACCGACCGTGCATAAGAAATGGGACGAGGCCACAGCCGTCTTGGCCGGGGATGGATTGCAGGCCCTGTCGTTTGAATTATTAGTGCAGGCTGAATGTGCCCCCCGTGCCAAATTGAACTTGCTCATGTCGCTGGCAAATGCGTCCGGTATTCGTGGGATGGTTGGCGGGCAGGCAGCGGATATCGCTGCTGAAACAGCGGGCACCCCCCTCGACCTTGAGCAGATAACCACATTGCAAGCGGGCAAAACGGGCGCGCTGATTTCATGGTCAGCCCTTGTTGGTCCGCGCATGGCAGAAGAAGAACGTGAACCGCTGTCGATCTATGGCGGTGCGTTGGGGCTGGCCTATCAGATCGCAGATGATGTTTTGGATGTGGCTGGCGATGCATTGGTCGTCGGCAAGGCAGTGGGCAAGGATCAGGCGGCAGGAAAGGCCACATTTGTGTCTTTGCTAGGCCTTGATGGGGCGAAAAGTCGCGCGGCTGATCTGGTACAAGAAGCATGCGATTCGCTATCCACCTACGGTGACGACGCAGAGACGTTGAAAGAAGCCGCACGTTTTGTAATCGCGCGCACGCATTAAGAAAGGTCGCCTATGTCAGACCAACCCCTTACCCCGATGCTTGATCGCGTCAAAACGCCCGATGATATGAAGGGCATGTCTGACGAAGAGCTGCGTCAGCTTGCCAATGAATTGCGGGTTGAGACGATTTCAGCCGTGTCGCAGACGGGTGGTCATTTAGGTGCAGGTTTGGGTGTCGTGGAAATTACTGTGGCGCTGCATGCTGTTTTTGACGCCCCCAAGGACAAGATCATATGGGACGTATCGCACCAGTGTTACCCGCATAAAATTCTGACAGGTCGTCGTGATCGTATCCGCACTATACGAACCGAAGGCGGATTGAGCGGTTTTACAAAACGATCTGAAAGCCCCTATGACCCGTTCGGGGCGGCCCATTCAAGCACCTCGATTTCAGCAGCGCTTGGCTTTGCAGTCGCCCGTGATCTGGGCGGCGAAGGTGGCGACGCCATTGCGGTTATTGGTGATGGCGCGATGTCCGCAGGCATGGCGTATGAGGCGATGAATAATGCTGGCCATTTGGGCAAGCGTTTGATCGTCATCCTGAATGACAACGAGATGTCGATTGCACGGCCAACCGGTGCAATGTCGTCTTATCTGTCGCGCCTTTATGCGGGCGAGCCGTTTCAGGAATTCAAAGCCGCTGCCAAAGGTGCTGTATCGCTGCTGCCGGAACCTTTCCGCGAAGGGGCCAAGCGCGCCAAAGATATGCTTAAGCATATGACTGTCGGCGGGACACTGTTCGAAGAATTGGGGTTTTCCTATCTTGGCCCCATCGACGGCCACGATATGGAACAGTTGCTGTCCGTGCTGCGCACGGTCAAGGCACGTGCTGACGGTCCAATAATGATCCACGCGATCACCAAGAAGGGCAAAGGCTATGCCCCGGCTGAACGCGCCAGTGACAAGGGCCATGCCACCGCCAAGTTTGACATGATCACGGGCGAGCAAAAGAAAGCACCCAGCAATGCACAGTCTTATACATCGGTTTTCGCGGATACGCTGTGCAAGCTGGCAGCCGTTGATAACAAGATTTGTGCCGTAACCGCGGCGATGCCTGATGGCACAGGGCTCACCAAGTTCATGCAGCGCTACACCAGTCGTTGTTTTGATGTGGGCATTGCCGAACAGCATGCTGTGACATTCAGTGCTGGCCTTGCTGCTGGCGGGATGCGTCCGTTTTGCGCGCTTTATTCTACGTTTCTGCAGCGTGGGTATGATCAGGTCGTACATGATGTGGCGATCCAGCGATTGCCCGTCCGTTTTGCCATCGACCGTGCGGGGCTTGTGGGCGCTGACGGGGCGACGCATGCGGGGTCTTTCGACGTGGCATTCTTGGCAAACTTGCCGGGATTTGTCGTGATGGCAGCGGCTGACGAGGCGGAATTGGTACGTATGGTCGCCACTGCCGCCGCCTATGATGACGGCCCGATAGCGTTCCGTTTCCCGCGCGGTGAAGGCGTGGGTGTTGAGATGCCTGAAAACCCTGATCTGCTTGAAATCGGCAAAGGCCGCATGATCAGCGAAGGATCAAAAGTCGCGATCTTGTCATTCGGCACACGCCTGCAAGAAGTCACTGCCGCCTGCGAGGCCTTGGCCGCAAAAGGCATCAAACCAACCGTTGCCGACGCCCGCTTTGCCAAGCCGCTCGACCGCGATTTAATCTTGCGCTTGGCCGCAGATCACGACGCGCTGATCACCGTGGAAGAAGGCGCGGTGGGTGGTTTTGGATCACATGTGGCCCAGCTATTGGCGGATGAGGGCGTTTTCGACCACGGGCTGAAATTCCGGTCAATGGTTCTGCCCGATACATTCATTGATCAGGCCAGCCCCAAGGCGATGTATGATGTGGCGGGCATGAACGCAGAGCATATCGAGGCGAAGGTGCTTGAGGTGATGGGCGTAGCGGTGATGGGGAAGCGGGCTTAGGGTTGAATGTTCGCCTTGAGTTCCCTTCGGCCGATGCCGCGCGGCGCATTGGTGTCTTATCCGTGACCGGCCATTGTGTTATTGTGTAATATACGACTGGCCAGTCCGACCTCGGTAGACGCCTGTATGACGATTGCTAGGCCGAGCTGGAACGGGCGCAGACCGATATGAACGACAATCCGATTACCGACCACACCGCAATGACGGGCAATGTGCAGGGCTTTGAACTGCCTATGGGCTGCCTGATGACATCTGTATTCATCTTGGTTCCAATCCTCACCCTGCTGA
>JBLHTS010000134.1:0-9571 GCA_047627695.1 Yoonia sp.
ACTGGCTTTGTGCCTTGTTCTGGCATCAGATCAAAGCCGCCGCGCTCTGCGACGAGTTTTGATACGTCGCTATTTTCGTCACCCAGATCGCCAAAGTGGCGCGCACCTGACGGACAGGTGCGGACGCAAGCAGGCTGGCGGTCTTCTTCGGGCAGGTTTTCGTTGTAGATGCGGTCAACACAGAGGGTGCATTTTTTCATCACCCCTTCTTTGGCGTCTAATTCGCGCGCACCATAGGGACAAGCCCAAGCGCACAAGCCGCAACCGATACAGTCGCTTTCGTTAACCAACACGATCCCGTCTTCGGCGCGTTTATAGCTGGCCCCTGTTGGGCAGACTGTGACGCAAGGGGCGTCTTCGCAATGCAGACAGGACTTGGGGAAGTGGATCAGTTGGGCAGCGCCCTCTTCTGGTTGAACCTCGTAGGAATGCACACGATTCAGGAACGTGCCTGACGGATCAGCGCCGTAAGCCTGCTGGTCAGATAAAGGTGCGCCATAGTTTTCGGTGTTCCACCCTTTGCACGAAATCACGCAGGCGTGGCAGCCCACGCAAGTATCAAGGTCGATCACAAGGCCAAGCTTCTTGGCGGAAGGCGGGGGTAACTGGGTCATGATGTCATTCCTTTGGCGAGGGTCGGAGCCTCCGGCGGGAGTATTTCGAACAAAGCGAGGTGAAGTGTGTCTTCAATGCGCAGATCTGTGCGTTCGTTGGAATCCCAAGTGGCGATGTACCAGATGAAACTTCCAAGCGTGAGTGTCACGAATGCCGCGATCAGTAAAAGCACTTGTCGGTTGGTCATTTGCCCACCTTCCATGCCAAGTCGCTTGGCCCCTTTCGGACTGGTGATTTGATGGACGGCATCACTGGCTGGGCCTCGTTCGGTATTGCAGATTTTTCGATTTTGACGCGCAAGTCGAACCACGCGGCTTGACCTGTGATCGGATCAGAGTTCGCCCAGCGCAGTCCGTCGCCTTTGGGCGGCAGTAGTTCGTGGATCAGGTGATTGAGTAAGAAACCTTTTGTCGCCTCGGTCGCTCTTTCATCCAGCGCCCACGCCCCTTTGCGTTTGCCGATCGCGTTCCATGTCCAGACGGTGTTGGCGTTCAGCGATGCTTGGTGTGCGACGGGTACAACGATTGATCCGTGGGTCGAGCTGACCTTGGCCCAGTCGCCTTCTTCAAAACCGTTCGCTTCCCAGATTTTGGTCGGCACATAGAGTGGGTTATGCCCGTGAATCTGGCGTAACCATGCGTTCTGTGTTCCCCACGAGTGGTACATCGCCATGGGCCGCTGTGTCAGCGCGTGGATCGGGTATTCGTCCAGATCAACGTGATCGTCTTCCAATGGACCGTACCAGATTGGCAGCGGGTCCATTGTCAGCTTAAGCCGTTCGCGCAGGTGTTCCGGCGGTTGGCGTTCACCTATGCCTTCGGCGGCCGCTTGGAACTTGCGCAGTGGTTCGACGTAAAGCTGGAATATGTAAGGTTGGACTGCATCGTAGAAGCCCATCTTCACGGCCCAGTTTTGGTAGTCCATGCTGAATGGTTTGTAGTAGGCGGCGTTTTCGGGGACATGTTCGACCCAGAACCCACCGTTGTCGATGTAGTCTTGGATCTGGTTCGGGTTCACGTCACCGCGCCCGCCTTGTAGCCCATCAGGACCTTTGCGGAAACCGGCCAACGGACCAACACCGGGACGGCGCATGTGGTTGGTGATGTAGTCGGCATAGTCTTTGTATTTTTGGCCGCCCTCTTCGTTGACAAAGCCCGGCAGGTTCAAGCGCGCGCCCAATTCGCAAAGCACCGATTGGAAGCCGCGCACATCACGGTCGGGTTCCACTACGGGCCAGCGGATCGCGTCCGCCACGGCATCTGCTTCGCAGATTGGCCGGTCTAGCAAAGAGATACAGTCGTGCCGTTCCAGATAGGTCGTATCAGGGAAGATCAAATCGGCGTAGGCAACCATTTCGGACGAATAGGCATCCGAGTAGATGATATGTGGGATAACGTAGTCGCCGTTTTCGTCCTTATCCGTCAGCATCTTATGCACACCGCCTACGTTCATGGACGAGTTCCATGACATGTTCGCCATATACATAAACAACGTATCGATCTTGTAAGGCACGCCTGCATGCGCGTTCGAGATCACCATGTGCATCAACCCGTGCGCCGACATCGGGTTTTCCCATGAATAGGCTTTGTCGATGCGTGTCGGGTTTCCCTCGGTATCCAGCAACAGATCTTCGGGGCCATGGGTATAGCCAAGATGTGGACCATCAAGGGCGGCACCGGCGGTCACCTTCCCGTGCGGTTTGGGGTGGGCTGTCACAGGCTTGGGGTAGGGTGGTTTGAAGCGCATGCCGCCGGGGACTTCGACGGACCCGAGGATGATTTGCAAAACATGCAGCGCGCGGCAGGTCTGAAACCCGTTCGAGTGCGCCGAAATCCCGCGCATCGCGTGGAAGGACACAGGGCGACCGACCATTTTATCGTGCTTTATACCGCGGAAGTCTGTCCAGGGGCGATTAAGTTCGATCGCTTCGTCAAATGCCACGCGGGCAAGGTCTGCGGCGAGTGCACGAATGCGCTGGGCGGGGATACCGCAGCGGTCTGCGACGGCCTCTGGTGCGTATTCATCGGATAGGTAGCGGTCCGCCATTTGGTGGAACACAGGGCGATGGGTGATGCCTTTGGCGCGGTGCGTACCTGAAAGGTCAGGTTCCACGCCTTTGCCATTCCAAGGTGCCAGTAAGCCAGTGCGGCGATCGACTACCTGCGGCTGGCCGTCAGCGTCGCGCAAGAACAAGCCAAATTCATCCGACTTGGTGTCTTCGTTCAACAGCACGGAGGCATTGGTAAAGCGCGCCAGATAATCCAGATCGACTTTGCCAGCCTTCATCAAGCAATGCACCATCGCCAGAATGAACAAACCGTCCGTGCCGGGTGTGATGCCGACCCAGTCGTCTGCCACTGCGTTATAGCCCGTGCGGATCGGGTTCACCCCAACCATACGTGCGCCGCGTTTCTTGATTTTACCGATGCCCATTTTGATGGGGTTGCTGTCGTGGTCTTCGGCGACGCCAAACAGCATGAACAGTTTGGTATGATCCCAGTCAGGTTGACCGAATTCCCAAAATGCACCGCCCATCGTGTAGATGCCTGCTGCCGCCATGTTTACCGAACAAAAACCGCCGTGTGCGGCGTAGTTGGGTGTGCCAAATCCTTGCGCCCAGAAGCTGGTGAAGGATTGCGATTGGTCGCGGCCCGTAAAGAACGCCAGCTTCTCGGGGTGCTTTTCACGAATGGGGGCCAACCAGTTAGTCGCGAGTGTCAGCGCCTCTTCCCAGCTGATTTCCTCGAACTCGCCTGATCCACGTTCGCCCACCCGCTTGAGCGGTGCGCGCAGACGCGATGGCGCATTGTGCTGCATGATGCCCGCAGAGCCTTTGGCGCAAAGCACGCCTTTGTTCACGGGATGATCTTTATTGCCCTCAATATAGGCGACCTTACCCTCTTTCATATGCACGTTAATCCCGCAGCGACAGGCGCACATATAACAGGTGGTCTTGCGCACCTCGTCCGAGACCGGTGGCGATGTGTCTAAGTGGGGCTGATCAAGCGACATGGCAGTACCTTTCAGGCGAATTGCGTACGGGCGAGGGCGGCACCTGCCAATGCGCAAAGCAAGGACAGGCATAGGGGGCGATAGTAGGCGGCAAATTTTGGTATGAATAGCCAATAGCCGACTATTACGCCGATAGTCGTAGGGATAGCGAGGCTCAGACCGCGCGCGGCGGCGGTACTGTTCATCATACCAAACCAAAGCAGCGCGACCAGTGATGTGATCGAGCTGACAAAGAGAAAGAGAACAAGCGCTGCGCGCATTTTGGCGACAGCGGCATTTTGGGACAGCACGTAGATGGCAATGACCATTCCACCAAAGTTGGCCAGACCTGTCGCAACGCCTGCTGCAAATCCAGACCCATAAAGCTCCGGTTTAGTGGCTAAGAAGGCCAACCTGATCTTGGCAAGTTGTGTCAAAGCTAGCGTGATGATCAGCACCAAAACGATCATTTTGCTGGTCTCGGGTGAAATAGAGGTTGTCAGCGTCAAGCCAAAGGGCACAGCAATGGTCGATCCAATAATAAGCCGCATCACGACCCCTCGGTCCGCCTCTTGCCAACCGCCTTTTGCCATTAGGACAGCGGCGGTCATTTCAAGCCACCAGCAGATCGGGATCAGTTGGACAGTTGGTTGGATGATCACGGCACTCGCCATGACGATCGCGGACAATGTAAAGCCCGAAAACCCTCTCACGATGCCTGCGATGATCACGATGACCGTCAAGATTGCAAATTCCTGTCCAGTCAGGTCGGTCCATGTCAGCAGGGCATCAAACATTCAGCGGCCCTCTGCAATCAGGGCGAACGCGTCGCGGGCGATCTGTTTTTCTTCGTCAGCTGCGATCACATGGACAGGGACGTCGCCAATGCACGACAGATGCGCCATAATCCGATCACGAATTGGGGCTGCGTTTTCACCGATGCCACCTGTGAAGGCTACGGCATCAAGACCGCCCATCGCGACAATCGCTGATCCTGCATGCCGCGCTGCCCAATAACAGAAGTGATCGACGGCAAAACGCGCGTCATCGTCATCACGGCCCAGCAATGTCTTCATATTGTTGTCGCCAGCAAGCGCTTGAAGACCGGAATTTTTGTTGAGCATCCGGTCGGTTTCATCTTCGCCCAAGGATTTAGAAATCCGCAAAACGGCTGCCCCGTCGATATCACCAGAGCGGGTTCCCATCGTTAGGCCAGACAGCGGGGAATATCCCATCGAAGTCGCAATAGACTTGCCGTCTTTGATTGCGCAAAGACTGGCGCCATTGCCAAGGTGGAATGCCAGCAAATGCTGCGGCAGGTTAGGACCGAAATCAGCAACCATATTGGCATAGGAAAGCCCATGAAACCCGTAGCGGCGAATGCCTGCATCGTGGTGCGTTTGGGGGATAGCATAGCGTGTGGCGACATCTGGGTTGGTCGCATGAAAGGCCGTACCAAAGCTGCAATATTGCGGTAGGTCAGGGGCGGCATCTTGCAGCGCATAAATCCCCGCGAGGTTGTTGGGATTGTGCAGAGGCGCGAGCGGGACAATGCTTTCGATTGTTGCAATCACAGGCGGGCGGACGCGTGCGGGGGCGATCAGGACCGCGCCACCATGCACAACACGGTGCGCCGCAGCCGTGAATGACGACAGCGGATGACCCGCTTGCGCCAAGGCCGCGAGCATCAACTCTAACGCGTGCGCATGATCGCGGGTCTTCACGGCTGTTTCAGACTGGCCCAGAACAAGCGCACCATTTGTGCCAAGGTTGGACACGTGGCCAGCGACAATGGACCCAAGCCCATCATCAAACACCTCGATTTTCAAAGAGGAAGAGCCCGCGTTCAGAACCAATATCACTTAGGCAATCCACAGCTAATGGCCGCCAATGCAGCCGACGCGATACGCGCGGCTGGCGGATCAGCGCGTGAGGTCAGCAAGATCGGGACTTTCGCGCCAGTCACAACACCTGCGGCACAGCCGCCCGTCAAATAGACGAGGGCTTTGAACAGGGCGTTGCCCGATACGATGTCCGGCACGATGATTGCGTCTGCATTGCCCGCGACTGGATCATCCATCAGCTTTTTGGTGGCGACCGCTTTGGGTGACATAATCAGGTCGAACGCCAATGGCCCCGAAACGTCAATGCCTTCTACGTTTTCGCGGGCCCAATCGGCTAATGCTTTGCCTTCCATAGAGGACGGCACTGACGGAATGGCGCTTTCGGTTGCAGATAAAATCGCGATCTTTGGACGGTCGTTACCCAGCTTGTTGAGCAGTTTTTTGACCTCGACAATCGCGGACTGACGCGTGATCAGATCAGGGTTCACGTTCACGGCGGCGTCTGAAATCAGGATCGGCTTACCCCCATCGGGGTGCGAGATGTGGAAAATATGAACAAAACGATGACCTGTACGCAGGCCCGCATTGCGGCTGACGGCTGACTTCATAAAGACATCCGTGTGCAACTGGCCCTTCATCAGCACGTCGGCCTCACCTGCGCCGCAAAGGCCAGCGGCGGTTTGCCCGGCCTCTTCTTCGCCAGTGGTGTCGTGCAGGGCGTAGCCGGAGATGTCCCAATTCAGCTTGGCGGCCTCGGCACGGATCATGTCAGCTTCGCCAACAAAAACCGGGATCATGATGCCTGCTTTGGTTGCTTCTTGTGCCGCTTGCATGGGCAGTGGCGCACCTGCGCGGGCAATTGCGACGCGGGGCGCACCGAAGGTTTGCGCACGCGCGACAAGGTCTTGCGGCACTTGGGCTTCACGGGTGGAAAGGAATGGGGATGTCATACTAAATCCTTGTAAATGCTCGCAGCAGACCGAGCAGGGATAGCGCCAATAGCAACATAACGGCAAAGCGGCGGAACGAAGAAGGCGACGTGCTGAGAAACTGACGCCCGCCCAGCCAGACGCCCAAGCCGAGCAGTGGAAACGCCATAACCACACCGATCGCGGTGTCCCATGTGACCAAACCACCCGCCCAAAGCAGCGGCATTGTGATCATATCCAATCCGGTGAGGTAGACAATCATGGTGGCGCGAAAGATCGCGGCCTCCATCGGTTGGGCGGACATAAAGGCCGCGACCGGCAAGCCGCCAATGCCTGCGCTGTTGCACATACCCGACACGATGCCGACACCGCTGTGGCCCAATGGACCGATGGGACGTTTCAGGGTCCAACCGGACAACAGCACCAAAGACAGAACAAAGATGATCCCAGAAATTGCCACGCGTGCGGTTTCTTCGCCCACTGACAGGATCACTGAAACCGAAAAAGGCAGCGCAATAGCAGCGCCCGCCAGTAGCCACAAAATCCTGCGCCAGTCCACGTGTCCACGAATGCCGCGGGCCTGAAAGACTGTCATCAACATTTCGCATGCAAAGACTACCGGAATGAGAGGGAGCGGGTTTGTCAGAAGGGCCGCAAAAGCGATGAATATCGCCGAAAACCCAAAACCTGAGTAGCCCCGGACGTAGGCGGCCCCAAGCAAAGCAATTGCAAGGGCCGCCGCTGTGCCGGGGCCTAGGTCAAATGGCAAGCTTACTCAGCTGCCATGTCGGATGCAGAGATACCAGCAACTTCAACTGGCTTCTTCATCGCGTCACGACGGAACGGATCACCCAATTCTTGGTTGAGGATAACTTCGATCAAGGTGGTGATGTTGTTTTCCATCTGATCCTTTATCGCTTGGTTCAGCATTGCTGTCAGCTCGTCCATTGTGCGGGCTTGGACACCTTTCAGACCACATGCGTTGGCGATTCCAGCATAAGACACTTTCATGTCCAACTCTGTGCCGACAAAGTTGTCGTCGAACCACAAAGTAGAGTTACGCTTTTCAGCACCCCACTGGTAGTTGCGGAAAACGATCTGTGTGATGGCTGGCCATTCGTCGCGACCAATCGCTGTCAGTTCGTTGACCGAAATACCGAATGCGCCGTCACCAGCAAAACCGATAACCGGCACATCACGTTGGCCGATTTTCGCACCAATGATCGACGGCAGACCGTAGCCGCATGGACCGAACAGGCCCGGTGCAAGATACTTACGACCTGTTGGGAAGCTTGGGTAAGCGTTACCAATTGCACAGTTGTTGCCGATGTCAGATGAGATGATTGCGTTCTCTGGCATTGCAGACTGGATAGCGCGCCATGCTTGGCGTGGGGACATCCAGTCAGGACGGGCTGCACGCGCTCGCACGTTCCAGTCTGTGCCGGGATCGTCCTGCTCGTGATCAAGCGAAGTCAGTTCCTGTGCCCAAGCAGACTTGGTCTGCGCGATCAAAGATTTGCGATCTGCGCGACCTGCGTCGCCAGCGCTATCGGCTAGCTGTGCTGTGATGCCGTTTGCAACTTTGGCTGCGTCGCCGACGATACCAACGGTGATCTTTTTGGTAAGGCCAATGCGGTCAGGGTTGATGTCGACCTGAATGATTTTGGCGCTTGTTGGCCAGTAATCGATGCCATAGCCGGGCAATGTCGAAAACGGGTTCAAACGCGTGCCCAGTGCCAGAACGACATCAGCTTTGCTGATCAGCTCCATGCCGGCTTTGGATCCGTTATAGCCCAAAGGACCTGCGAACAGCGGGTGGTTGCCCGGGAACGCGTCGTTGTGCTGGTAGCCCACACAAACTGGCGCATCGAGCTTTTCAGCCAGCACGCGGGACGCTTCAATTCCGCCTTCGGCCAGAACAACACCGGCACCGTTCAGGATGACAGGGAATTTCGCGGTGGACAGCAGTTCTGCGGCTTTGGTGATGGACATGCTGCCACCGGGGCTGACTTCGAACTCAACCGGCTCTGGCAGTTCGATGTCGATGACTTGTGTCCAGAAATCGCGTGGAATGTTGATCTGGGCGGGGCCGGACAGACGCTTGGCTTTTGCAATAACGCGGGCCAGAACTTCGCAGATGCGGGTCGGGTCGCGGACTTCTTCTTGGTAGGCGACACAGTCTTTGAACAGGTTCATCTGTTCCATTTCCTGAAAACCACCCTGACCGATTGTCTTGTTGGCCGCTTGTGGCGTGACCAGCAGGCAAGGTGTGTGGTTCCAGTAAGCTGTCTTAACTGAAGTCACGAAGTTCGTGATGCCCGGACCGTTTTGCGCGATCATCATCGACATCTCGCCAGTCGCACGGGTGTAGCCGTCAGCCATCATGCCAGCAGTCATCTCGTGTGCGCAGTCCCAGAACGTGATCCCGGCCTTTGGGAAAATATCCGAAATTGGCATCATGGCAGATCCGATGATCCCGAAAGCATGGCGAATACCGTGTGCTTGGAGCGTTTTGACGAAAGCTTCTTCAGTGGTCATTTTCATTGCGGTGGGTCCTTCCCTATAATCCAACGAAAAAACAGGGCGCAGAATCCCCGTTCTTGGTTGCCGTGACACTATGTTTTGTAAGCGGTTACAGTTAGGTCCAGTTCAAGGCCGTCCCTAAGGCCACACGAAACTATAATGAGACTGAAAGTCTCAATAATTAGCCACTTCGGATAGCATTTGCAATCAAGCGGATTCCGTCAGGAATGCGCGAAGACGGGATCGAAGAGTATGCAAGCCGCAGATATTCTGTCGGGGGGGCGTCGCCTGAAAAGAACGGTGCACCGGGTTCTATCAGGACTTTGTCGGCCTTGAGCCGCTCGGCAAGTTGGGTCGTGTCAGTTCTATCTGGTGCACGTAGCCAAACCGATGACCCGCCATAAGTCCCTTGGCCCGCGATCATCAAACCGTGTTCGTTCAGGGCGTCATCCATGACCTGCCGCCGCTCATGGTAGGCTTTGCTCATGCGGCGCACCAAAGCGTCATAGTGTCCCAATGACAAATAATAGGCGACGGTACGTTGAATATGGCCGGGCGGATGGCGTAGAACTGTCGCGCGCAAGGCGCGGGCCTCGCGGATGAATGGCGCAGGCCCCACAAGATAGCCCAGCCGCAGCCCCGGGAACAATGATTTCGAGAACGACCCAA
>JBLHTS010000135.1:0-9543 GCA_047627695.1 Yoonia sp.
TTGAGACAAAGCAGCACCGCTATTGGCGCGGGCGTCAGCGGGGATGCCGACAAACCCGAATAATGCCCCTAGGCTTGCGTTGTCAGGGCCAGCGTCATGGATTTCGACCAGCGGGCCGCGCCTGCTGCTAGCATCGCCGGACAATCCGTCGTTGCGCCAAAATGGTGTCGGGTAGACCGCCACGAATTTGGCATGTGCGCCCATCCATGTCGGGATCGCCCGCAGGCTGAACTGTGCTTGGTCCGGTAGTGCGGGGGAATAGTCAAGGTCAGCTGCAATGCGGGGCGGGATCGCGAGAACGATTCTTTCTGCGGTGAAAATCGAACTGCCAATGTGTGCGCCAAGGGGATCCGCTGATATCATCGTTGCGGCGGATCCAATGCGAATGCGGTCGGGGTCAAGCTTGGCCGCCAAAGCATCCGTCAGGGCCGTGGTGCCACCCGCAATTCGGTACGATCCAGCCATCGACATGAAATCGCTACTTTGCTGCAGGTTGCCATTGGGGTGTTCATAAAGCTGTGCGCCAACACTCCATTGTTCGAATGTGGTCAGCCTAAGTTCGGCAAGCAATTCCGCGACGCGATTTTGACCTGACCAAATCCAAGACGGGCCAAGATCAAACTGTGCATCTTGTACGCGCAATGACTTGATCCGCCCACCTAAGCGTTGCCGCGCTTCGATCAACAGGTAGTCATGACCCGCTTTCTGCAAGCGGTAAGCCAGTGACAGACCGGTCAAACCGCCGCCAATAATCAGAGTTTTGGTACACATGGAATTCCGGGACCTGACGCGCTGCGGTTTCGGGTCGACCATAGAAGAGGGGCGCAGCCCGCGAAAGGCTGCGCCCCAAGTTATTTACTTCACATCAAAGCGATCAAGGTCCATGACTTTCGCCCAAGCGGACACAAAGTCTTTTGCGAATTTCGCGGATGCATCGTTCTGCGCGTAAACTTCGGTCAAAGCGCGCAGTTGTGAGTTTGATCCAAAGACCAGATCGACACGGGTGCCGGTCCATTTGACGTCGCCCGTTGCGCGCTCAACACCTTCGTAGGTGCCGCTATCGCCAACCGGTTTCCATTCGATCCCCATATCGACAAGGGTCTTGAAGAAGTCGTTGGTCAGCGCATCAGAATTGTCCGTAAAGACACCATACGCTAATCCATCAGCGTTCGTGCCAAGCATGCGCAAACCACCAACCAGCACTGTCATTTCTGGCGCGGAGAGCGTCAGCAACTGCGCGCGGTCAACCATCATCTTTTCGGCAGGCACAGCATAGTCGGCTTTCAAGAAGTTGCGGAAACCGTCTGCTTCAGGCTCGAGCGGCTCAAAGCTTTCGGAGTCTGTCTGGTCGGCACTTGCATCCATCCTGCCCGCAGTGAACGGGACAGTGATGTCGTGGCCTGCGTTCGTTGCCGCCTGCTCAACTCCGGCAGCGCCGCCCAAGACGATGATATCGGCAAGGGACACTTTCTTGCCGCCAGTTTGGGCATCGTTGAAGGATTTTTGCACGCCTTCCAGTGTTTCTAAAACTTTCGCCAGCGCAGCAGGCTTGTTGATCGCCCAATCCTTTTGAGGGGCCAGACGAATACGGGCGCCATTGGCACCACCGCGCTTGTCTGAGCCACGGAAGGTCGACGCGGAGGCCCAAGCGGTTGAAACGAGGTCAGACACCGATAGACCGGAAGCGAGCAGCTTTGCCTTAAGGTTTGCAATGTCTGTATCGTTGATCAGCGGGTGATCAACTGCAGGGATTGGGTCTTGCCAGATCAAGTCCTCGGCAGGGACTTCGTTGCCAAGATAACGAACCTTTGGTCCCATATCGCGGTGCGTCAGCTTGAACCAAGCGCGTGCGTAGGCGTCTGCAAACACTTCCGGATTTCCCAGATAATGCTGCGAGATACGCGCATATTCCGGGTCCAGCTTCATCGCCATATCCGCAGTGGTCATCATTGGGGCGTGCTTACGCGATGCGTCATGTGCGTCTGGCACCGCGTCACTCATGGCACCACCGGCAGGATGCCATTGCTGCGCGCCTGCAGGGCTTTTCCCCAATTCCCAATCGTTGCCCAAGAGCGTCTCAAGATAGCTCATGTCCCAAGTGATCGGGGTCGGGGTCCATGCACCCTCAATCCCGCTGGTTGTCGCATGCAGGCCAACACCGCTTTCAAAGCCGTTTTTCCAACCAAGGCCCATTTGCTCCATTGGAGCGCCTTCAGGCTCTGGCCCCATCAACGCCGGATCACCCGCACCGTGGCCCTTGCCAAAGGTGTGACCACCAGCGACCAATGCGACGGTTTCTTCGTCGTTCATCGCCATGCGCGCAAAGGTATCGCGAATGTCACGGGCAGAGGCGAGCGGATCAGGGTTGCCGTTCGGCCCCTCTGGATTGACGTAAATCAGACCCATTTGCACGGCTGCCAGCGGGTTTTCCAACTCGCGATCGCCTGTATAGCGGGCATCGCCCAGCCATGTGTCCTCGGTGCCCCAATAGACGTCTTCTTCAGGCTCCCACGTATCAGCGCGGCCACCGGCAAAGCCGTACATAGGCAAGCCCATCGATTCCATCGCGCAGTTGCCGGACAGTACGAACAGGTCGGCCCAAGAAATCTGGTTGCCGTATTTTTGCTTGATCGGCCAAAGCAGACGGCGGCCTTTATCTAGGTTGCCGTTGTCAGGCCAGCTATTGAGCGGGGCAAAGCGTTGCTGCCCGCCACCTGCACCACCGCGACCATCAGCCGTGCGGTAAGTACCTGCTGCGTGCCAAGCAAGGCGGATAAAGAACGGGCCATAGTGGCCGTAGTCCGCAGGCCACCATTCCTGGCTGTCTGTCATGAGTGCATGCAAGTCAGTCTTGAGCGCCTGCAGGTCGAGTTTTTTGAATTCCTCAGCGTAGTTGAAATCTACACCCATCGGGTCAGACGCCGGTGCGTGCTGGTGCAGGATTCTAAGATTCAACTGGTTCGGCCACCAGTCCTTGTTTCCACGAACGCTATTCGTGGCATTCAGTGTCGCCCCGTGCGTGACTGGGCATTTTCCGGTGTCGTTACCGTCCATTGTTCATCTCCGATGTAGGTTGCTTTCGCTGTAGGCTATATGTGGGGCCGCAGCACCAATTAACCATACCAATAACACGCAAAATAATGTGGTTTAAGTCCGTAATTCAGCTTTTTTGACAGCTTGTCAGATATAGCCTGCCAGAAGTGGCGCCAAAAGTGGGTTGGGGAACTTCCGACCGATCATTACGGCATGAAAGCTTTCGTGCAGTCTCATGTCATGGCGCGCTTCGACCAATAGGCCGCTCGCAAGTTCGTTCTTCACAACAATGGGTGTCAGCACGGCAAGGCCGACGTCCTCGCGGGCCAAAAGCCGCATCAGCGCCATGTCGTCAACCTCCGCCGCGATGGTCGGGGTGATGTCCAGCCGCGCGCATAGGCGGTCAAACCCAGCCCGCACGGGGCTGTCTTCGGTCGGCAAGATCATAGGGTTGTCTTGCAGGAGATCGCGTAAACTGGCCTTTCCACCGAGCCTTTCTGGCGTGCCAACAAGGCTGACCGACTGGTCCGAGATTGGCTGCGTCAGGAACGTCGACATCGCGTCATGGGGTGGCACCAGATTGGTCAGCACGACATCTAGGCCAAGCGTTTCCAAACCTTGCAGTAATTCCACCAAAGTGCCGGACCGCAAGACCAGTTCAACATCCGGTTGCCGCAAGAGAGGGCGCAGGAATTCGACCTGAAAGTTCCGCGATAGCGTCGCAAGCGCACCGACCCGCAGCACCTTGCGGGGCCTGCCTTGCTGGCTCAGCGTGCCCATCAGGTCTTTGCCCGCTGCAAAAATCGTATCGGCATAGTCCAGCGCAATGCGCCCTGCTTCTGTCAAATGCAGTTTTCGCCCGCGCCGTTCAAACAGCGCATGCCCCATGCGATCCTCAAGCTTGCGGATTTGCACGGACAGCGCCGATTGCGACAGGTTCAGCCGTGCAGCGGTACGTGTCAAGTTGCCGTCATGGGCGACGGCCCAGAAATAGCGCAGGTGATTATAATTCATATCAGACATATCGTTTCATATAAGTGAACGATACGTAGCAAACAATGAATTTTTTATCTGGATGCAGCTGCCGTATCCCCCTTTGAAACCAATCACGCGACGGAGAGACCTATGTTGCTCAATGCCCTACCACTGCTTGCGCCACTTGTTTTGCTTGCGGCTGCTTTCGCGCCGCGCTTTCTTGAGGGAACATCAGCACAAAAAGGTGCGTTTATCGCCGAAGTTGCAACGCTTGGCACAATCGCGGTTGCGATCTTGTCAGCCATCTTGCTGGGCTCGTCAGGTCGCGGCGACAGTTTCTTGTTTGGCCTCTTTGGCATCGGTCTTTCGGTGCGGCTGGATATCATCAGCGTTGTCATGCTGTTACTAGTGTCTTT
The DNA here is from genome assembly GCA_047627695.1 of Yoonia sp. Taxonomy (GTDB): domain Bacteria; phylum Pseudomonadota; class Alphaproteobacteria; order Rhodobacterales; family Rhodobacteraceae; genus Yoonia. Next base: position 4,425 of record JBLHTS010000135.1, read on the forward strand.
CATCGGGTGGGTCGTCGTGCGCTACGCACGCACCTATCTGGACGGCGAAGCACGGCAGGATGAATTCACATTCTGGCTGCTGTCCACGCTCGCGGTGGTGCTCTTGTTGGTCCAGTCAGGCAACACGGTGCAATTCGTCGGCGCGTGGATCGCGACCAGCATGTGTTTGCATAAACTGCTGGTGTTTTACCCAGAGCGTGACGCAGCACAGCGCGCCGCACGTAAGAAATTTGTTCTAGCGCGGGTTGGCGATATCGCCTTGCTGATTGCGGTCGGCCTCTTGGCACTGGTCTACGGCACAACGCAAATCTCGTCAATTTTGGCAAACGCGTCTGACGGACAAGGTGGTGGAATGGCAGTCGGGGCTGCGGCATTGATCGCGCTCGCGGCCATTCTGAAATCTGCACAATTCCCGTTGCACGGCTGGCTGACCGAAGTGATGGAAGCGCCCACGCCAGTGTCCGCCCTGCTGCACGCAGGCGTAGTGAACGCGGGCGGCTTTGCGTTGATCCGCTTTGCCGATGTAATGTTGCTGTCGCCGCTGGTGTTGGCAATCCTTGTGATGGTGGGTGGTTTCACGGCGCTTTTTGCAGGTCTTGTGATGTTGACCCAGCCGACGGTCAAAGCGTCATTGGCTTGGTCCACAATCGCTCAGATGGGCTTTATGATCTTGCAATGCGGTCTGGCACTGTTCCCGCTAGCCCTACTGCACATCGTGGCGCACTCGCTTTATAAAGCACATGCCTTCCTGTCCGCAGGTGGCGCTGTCGAAGGCGTCTTGGCGATCCGCAAACCGGGGCCGGTCGCGGTGCCGAATCTAGGTGCTGTCACGCGAGCCTTTGTTGTCGCACTAGGCATCTACGGGATTGTCTACGCAGTCCTCGGTCTCGGGTTCGACTTTGGCGGAAAGTCCCCGCAGGCGGTGGCCTTGGGTGCGATCCTCATCTTTGGTGTGGCCTATCTATTGGCGCAAGGTTTCGCGGACCAAGCCCCAAAGGCACTGACCCAACGCACCGCAGCCTACGCCGCAACCGTGACCGTTAGCTACCTCGTCCTGCAACGCGCGTCAGAGTGGTTGACTGCGAGTACACTGCCCGCAACGCCGCCCGCAGGCGCGCTTGAATGGGCTCTGATCCTGCTGGCGATGATAAGCTTTGGATTGGTAGCACTGGCGCAAGCAACCTTGCCACTGTGGTCATTCCATCCGGCTGCCCAAGGCTTGCGGGTTCACCTGTCGAACGGACTATATGTCAACGCGATTTCAGACCGGCTGCTTGGAGGCTGGACCAAGACCATACCTTCCAGAAAAGGAGCGGCCCAATGAAGGCTGATGTATTTTCAGGTTACGCCGGCGCACAGCTGGAAATGATTGCCAAAGCCGAAAACGCGGGCCGCGCGATCCCACCGCTTTGGCCGTTGTCATCGTCGGTCGCAGTGAACCCGTTTCTGGGCCAGACAGAGCAGACTTTGCCACAAGTGGCGGCACTGCTGGGACGTGTGGCAGGAATAGCGGTCACAATGCCAAGAAGCTGGTATCAGACCAAGATCAGTGACGGGACGATCACTGACGCGGATCTTATGGCTGCATTGGTGCAGTTCCCGCAAAGTGCCGCTGACACCGACGCACTAAAAGCGGCTGCGGGTGCTGAAGCAGAGCCAGTCAAGGCTCTGCCAACAATCGCAGATCTGGCTGCTGATGTGTCTGGAATCGATTGGCCGGGTATCATCGCGGATCGTTTCGGTGTCTGGGCTGCGGGATACTTCGACGCAGGCCAAGCCCTATGGCAAAACAAACCGGGGCGCGGCGCGTTCGCCGCATGGCGCGATTTCGCGAGCCGCGACCTAAGCCCTGAAATTGGCGGACTTTCGGGCTTTGGTGCGCTGGTCGCTAATACGCCAGACCAAACCCGCAACGCTCTGGTCGGTGCGTCCGAATTCCTAAGACTGTCCCCGGAGGCGACCGAGACCTACTTCCACCAGTTGCTTATTGGCCTTGGTGGGTGGTCCCAAGTTGGACGCTACCGGCTTTGGCAAGCAGAACTGGCAGGCGACAGCGACAGCACAACAATTGAGTTGCTGACAATTCGTTTGATCTGGGAGCAGGCGCTTTACGCCAAGTATAGCCTGCAAGTCGAGGCAAAATGGAAAGAAGTCCGCGCGGCACATGAAGCCCCGGTGACAGCCAGCTCTGCGCAGTTGATTGACGCAGCATTGCAGGCAGCGGCCGAGTTTGCAGCGCAGCGTAGGTTGGCAAAGACCCTAAGCATGCCCGCTGCTGCGGTGCCTGAGCGGCGGCCAAAGCTGCAAGCTGCGTTCTGTATTGACGTGCGATCCGAGGTATTCCGTCGTGCGCTAGAAAGCACCGACGCATCAATCCAAACGCTTGGCTTTGCGGGTTTCTTTGGCTTGACGGCGGCGCACAATAGCTTTGCCTCTGACGTGCAGGAAAAGCGTTTGCCAGTGCTGTTAAACTATGGCGTGACCAGCCACTCTGGCGGTGCCTCTGATGATACGGCTGACATGAACGCGCGCTTTGCGGCCCGTGCGCACCGGGCATGGGGCCGCTTCAAACTTGCGGCAGTATCGTCCTTTGCATTCGTCGAAGCGACAGGCCCGATCTACATGGCGAAATTGCTGCGCGACGCGCTGGGCTTGGCTGCGGCCAAAGCGCCTGACGCGCATAAGCCAGTGCTAGATGACAGTTTCGATATGGCGGCACGGATCGGGGCCGCGACAGGCATCCTCAAGGCGATGTCGATGACCACTGACTTTGCGCCGCTGGTGTTGCTATTTGGTCATGGCGCCAATGTAGTCAATAACCCGCATGCCAGCGCGCTGCATTGTGGTGCTTGCGGTGGCTATTCAGGTGAAGTGAACGCACGTCTGCTGGCAGGCATGTTGAACGACAAAGACGTGCGTGCAGGTGTTGCAGCGAGCGGAATCACCATCCCCGAAGACACGCTGTTCATCGGCGGACTGCATGACACCACAACCGACGATGCCACTATCTACGAGGCCGATTTTGCAGGTCACGTGCATAAGGCGCATCTGAAGTCAGCGCGGGCTTGGTTGACGCAAGCTGGCACCATTGCACGGACAGAGCGGGCATTGCGCTTGCCACGCGCGGCCAACGGCAGCCAAGTCAGAAGCCGCAGCCGTGATTGGTCAGAAACACGGCCTGAATGGGCGCTGGCTGGCTGTCAGTCGTTCATTGCCGCACCGCGGTCGCGCACAAAGAGCAAGGGCCTAGAGGGGCGTGCGTTCTTGCATGACTACGATTGGCAGAGGGACGAAGGTTACGGTATTCTTGAGCTGATCCTTACTGCCCCTGTTGTTGTTGCAAGCTGGATCAGCTTGCAATATTACGGGTCTGTCGTGGCACCTGATGTGTTCGGGGCGGGCAACAAGCTGTTGCACAATGTGACCGGCGGCATCGGTGTGGTTGAAGGCAACGGTGGCGCGCTGCGCGGAGGTTTGCCATGGCAATCTGTTCATGATGGGATCGGTTACGCGCATGATCCGCTGCGGCTGTCAGTTTGCGTCGAAGCGCCGAGCGAAGCTATCACAGCGATCCTGAAAAAGAACCCCAATGTGCAGGCGCTCTTTGATAACCAATGGCTTCATTTGTTCACATTGGATTCCGACGGCCAAATGGCACAACGCTATGACGGCGACCTTGCGTGGGTCGCATTTGAAAAGGTTGAACAGGCAAAGGCTACCTAGGTTGACGAAAAAAAGGGCGGTGCAAGATGTGCTGCTCATTTGCACAACAATACCGCCCGTTAATGAGGCGCAGTTTTGTAAAAATCCATTGAAAGAATGGTGGAGCCTAGGGGAAATTCTACTTGGATGATATAAATAAATTCAGTGCGTTAACCATACCATCTTCAACGCAATGTAACAACCCACTGTGACACTTCTGGCCACGTCAACGGGTTGCTACGATGGAAGCTATGGTCAATCGGTTGCCGTGAAGTCTTAGGTGCTTAGGTTCTGGACATATAAGCCGACCTCAAGCCGAGATTGGCTGGAGTGGGCGCCAAGTTCTGCTGTGCGGGACAAAGTGTGCTTTCGCCGCGATTACGCCATAGGCTGCTTTACGAGAAATAGGTTCTTGCAATCGAACCTTCAGTCAAGCGCCGTGTCTCGCTCTGCACCGCGAAGCCGACTTAGTGTGACCGGTGTGACACCGAGAAAAGATGCTATCAAATAATGGCCAAAAAGCCCTTCGTAGCGCGGGAAACCTTCGCGAAACCACGCAAGGCGGTCTGCGCCGCCAAGTGCGGCAAGGCACCACTCCCGATCAGCCTTACGGGCCAGTTCTTGCTGCAAAATGCCGTTTGCCCATTCCCGAATTGGCTCCGATGCTAACATAAGCTCAGTCAAAGCGCGGCTGTCCATTTGCGCAACCAATGCATCCGCATTCACGTCTATTGAAACAAGCGAGGCACCGTTTCTAGTTCTCGCGACATTTGGTGCGACCACGCATGGACCAGCGTGGAAGCCGACGCAAACGGCTCGGCCTTCGGTATCGGTGATTTGGCTCGTGGCGCGCCCATCAAGAATGATGTGTTCAAATGGGTCTGGTTCGCCCTGCGTCGCAATGCGAAGCCCCTTTTCTACATATTCAACACTCCATGCTGCCGCGAACTCACGCGCGGTGTCTTTGTCCAATGCGTTCGGGGGACACGTCAGATAAGTAAAAAGATCCAAATCGCTAATTCCTTATCAAACGATAATGCCAGCTTTGCTCGCGCTCAGTACGACTGTGTTAATGGTAAGGAGAACAACCTATGAAAATGACGATACCAACTAAGCAGTACGGGCGGCAAGCGGCACTCTTCGGTCTTGCTGCCAGCGGAATCTATCTGCTGATGATCTTTATCACACTGGCGCACATTGAGACTTTGTCCGGCCTTCGCCCTTTCGATATGCGCCTCAGTGGATATTCGGCTGAACAGGCAGATTCGCTGCTCTCTGCCCTAGGGTCTAGCGGGAGGCAGTATTATCTCACGCGACAGATTCCTCTCGATCTCGTGTATCCAGCGCTCATGGCGCTGACCTTAGTGTCATTGCTCAAATGGCTTGGGTTGCGGGGCGCACACCGCAAGCTCGTTCA
>JBLHTS010000136.1:0-9486 GCA_047627695.1 Yoonia sp.
CGTGCCATGGCTGCAGCGAATGCGCTGGCGCTGGGCGCGCCAAAGCTCGAGTTGATCGAAGGCACAGTGCCAGACGCCCTTGAGGGGTTAGCAGCACCTGACGCGATTTTTATCGGTGGTGGGCTTAACCGTGCAACGTTTGAGGCCGCATGGGCAGCACTGCGCCCATTGGGCCGATTGGTGGCCAATGCCGTCACGCTTGAAAGCGAAGCAGAGCTGATCGTATTGCACAAGATTTATGGCGGCGATCTTGTGAAAATCTCGATCCACCGTGCAGAACCATTGGGCCGTATGACGGGTTGGCGGCCTTCGATGCCGGTGACACAGTGGAGCCTTGTGAAAAGATGACAGGAACGCTTTATGGCGTGGGCCTTGGGCCAGGTGCGCCTGATTTGATGACTTTGCGCGCGGCGCGATTGATTGAAAACGCGCGTGTCGTCGCCTATCCAACGCTTGCAGGGGCTGACAGTTTTGCCCGTGCGATTGCAGCGGATTTGATCGCCAAAGATGCCCAAGAGATCGTGATGGATGTGCCAATGTCGGTCGAACGCGCACCTGCGCAAGCGGCCTATGATAAAGGTGCCGCCGAGATTGCCAGCGCTCTTGATGCGGGCCACGATGTGGTTTGCCTGTGCGAGGGTGATCCGTTTTTTTACGGCTCGTTCATGTATCTTTTTGCACGATTATCTGACCGCTACGGCATCGAAGTCGTACCGGGTGTGACCTCGATCACTGCCTGTGCAGCGAGCGCTGGTCTCCCGCTCGCCGCGCGAAATGAACGGCTGACCGTATTACCCGGCCCATTGCCTGAGGCAGAGCTGCGCGCGCGTATTGATGGTGCCGAAAGCGTTGTGATCATGAAGGTAGGGCGCCATTTGGCAAAGATCCGTGCTGTGATCGATGATTTGGGGCTGACCGCCTCTGCCGTTTATGTCGAACGTGCGACCTTGCCGCAGGAGGTGGTTTTGCCTTTGGCCGACGCACCCGAAACGGCGCCATATTTTTCAATGATATTGTTGACGAAAGGGGCCGATCCTTGGCTTTGAAACCTGTTGTTCTGGCGCTGTCGCGCTCGGGTGAGGCGACAGCCCACCGCGTTGCCGCCGTCTTAGGCGCACAAGTGCATGGCCGCGAAGGCCGTGTTGACCGTGCCGATGCGTTCTTTGGTAACGCGCTGGATCATGCGCGCGAATTGTTTGCGGCTGGTGTGCCTATTGTAGGGGTCTGTGCGTCTGGCATCTTGATCCGCGCAGTGGCCCCTTTACTGGCCGATAAACGGGCAGAGCCACCCGTGATATCTGTATCGGATGATGGTGCGGTTGTTGTACCATTGTTGGGTGGGCATCGCGGTGCGAACAAGCTGTCCGCGCAAATTGCAGCAGCTTTGGATGCCGTGTCTGCTGTCACGACCGCAGGTGATGTGGCGCTGGGCGTCGCCTTAGACGAGCCGCCCGCTGGTTGGCGTTTGGTCAACCGCGACGATGCCAAGGGGGCAATGGCCGCTTTGTTGTCTGGCGCTGGTGCCAATGTGGTGGGCGATGCGCCTTGGCTTGCGGATTTGCCTAAAGGCGATAGCGTCAAGCTATCGGCGACAATGGCGCGTCAGTCTGATTTGGGCGAGGCACATTTGCAGTTTGCCCCACTAAGACTGACACTGGGTGTGGGCTGCGCGCGAAATTGCGATCCGGCGGAATTGGCTGATCTTGTGGCACAGGTTTTAGCCGAAGCTGACGTGACCCAAGAGGCCATTCATTCGGTCAATACGATCACGCTAAAAGCAGACGAACCTGCGATTATTCAACTTGCACGCGCGCTAGATGCGCCGCTACGCTTGTTCGAGGCCACGGCCCTTGAGGCGCAGACGCCGCGTTTGGCACACCCGTCGGATGTTGTTTTCGCCGAAGTTGGCACACATGGCGTGTCCGAAGCGGGAGCTTTGGCGCAGGCGGGTGCGTCGGGCGAGTTTCTGGTAACGAAACGTAAGACCGCAAATGCGACTTGTGCGTTGGTTTTATCCCCCACGCCTTTAACAGCGTTTGCGGGGCGTCCACGTGGAAAACTGAGCGTTGTTGGCATCGGCCCCGGTCAAGCCGCTTGGCGCACGCCAGAGGTGTCGCGCTTGGTTTCTGAGGCGGAAGAGCTTGTGGGCTACGGTCTTTATATCGATCTTCTGGGGCCTCTCGCGATCGGTAAGGAACGATCCGACTTTCCCTTAGGTGGGGAAGAGGACCGTTGTCGATATGCACTAGAACAAGCAGGTAAAGGTAAGAACGTGGCACTTGTTTGTTCGGGTGATGCGGGCATTTACGCAATGGCTGCACTTGTGTTTGAATTGCTGGATCGCGGGCCAGAACAAATGGGCGTCACTGATGCCGCCCGCCGCGTTGAGGTTGTTTGTTCGCCCGGCGTTAGCGCGCTGCAAGGCGCTGCCGCAAGGGCTGGCGCGCCATTGGGTCACGATTTCTGTGCGATATCCTTGTCTGATTTGTTGACCCCACGCGAAGATATTGTGAAGCGTTTGAAGGCTGCAGCGGAAGGCGATTTTGTGATCGCGTTCTATAATCCGGTTTCGATGCGTAGGCGCACTTTGCTGGCCGAGGCGCGGGATATTTTGTTGGAACATCGTCCTGCTGATACGCCTGTGATGCTGGCGTCCTCGCTTGGGCGGCCAGAGGAGTATGTCCGCTATCGTCGCCTGGATGAATTGCAAGTTGATGAGGTGGATATGTTGACGGTTGTGTTGATCGGGTCGTCGCATTCGAAATTGGCGCATTTGGGAGAAGGCCCGCGGATGTATACCCCGCGTGGGTACGCTCGCAAGATTGACGGGGATTTGGCGGGATGACGCTGTTTCGCTTGCGCGAAATGCGCCCCGCCCGCCAGTCCCTGTGCCTCCAGCGGAAGTTTTTTGGAAATAAGAAGTTTGAGGGTGCGCTATGACTGTTTTCTTTATTGGTGCGGGTCCGGGTGATCCGGAGTTACTGACGATCAAAGCTGCGCGGATCATCGGGGAATGCCCCGTTTGTCTTTATGCCGGGTCTTTAGTGCCTGCCGAGGTCGTCGCCTGTGCGCCCAAAGGTGCGTTAGTGATGGATACGGCCCCCATGACGCTGGATGATACGCACGGTGCGATCCTCGCGGCGCATGCAAAAGGTCAAAACGTCGCGCGCGTGCATTCAGGTGATCCATCGCTTTATGGGGCCATTGCCGAACAAATCCGTCGTTTGAAAGCTGATGGTATCGATTACCAGATCATCCCCGGTGTGCCTGCTTATGCTGCAGCAGCTGCGGCGTTGGGGACTGAATTGACGGTGCCAGAAGTTGCCCAATCCATCGTTCTAACCCGTATGTCGATGAAATCGACTGGCATGCCTGCGGGTGAAACGCTTGAGAATTTCGCCCGCACTGGCGCAACTCTTGCCATCCATCTAGGTATCCGCGCCCTACGCGAGATCGAGCGGCAGTTGGTCCCGTTTTACGGCGAGGATTGTCCTGTGGCTGTGATTTACCGTGTTGGCTGGCCCGATCAATTGATCATTCGCGGGACCTTGATGGATGTGCGCGAAAAAGTGCGAGAGGCCAAGATTACCCGCACAGCACTGATCCTTGTTGGACCTGCTTTGTCCGATTCGCACGGATTTCCGGACTCGGCCCTCTATGATGCGACCAAACCGCATGTCTTGCGACCGCGCGTAAAGGTATAAAAACAAGGTGTTGCCGCGCTGCGGCGAAATTTGTCATTTGATATTTACCTTTTCCATCGCATCTTTGGGTGAGTGAAAGGGTGCTGTTATGTATACGTTTATGTCTGATGCTGTGCGTCAGGGTTTGGAAGAAGCGCGCAAAGCCGAGTTAAAGCGCAAGGATCGTCTTTCGGTGCACGATGGCGACATGACATACCGCATTCGCAGGTTTTGGGATGGCGGTTTTGCGCTTGATTTGGCCGGGTCCGAACGGCTGCGCGGGCATGTTGATATCTATGATGGACCCAAGCACCTTTATCAATGCCTCGTGATGTCCTCGGTTGCTGATGACTATGAACGTGTGTTTGAATTCAAATGGCTCACACCAGTCGCAACAGCGCCTGCCGCAGATTTTGCACTGCCAGATTTTGTTCCAGCAGGATTGATTGGGCGATAAAGCCTGCGGTTACTGCAAGTCGGCGAAGGCGTCCTGCATGCGTTTGACCGCTTCTTCGACGGTGGCACGTTGCGTAGCGAGATTGAAACGCATGAAGGTTTCACCCCCCGCCCCGAATGTTGGACCCTGTGAAACTGCGATTTTTGCTGTTTCACGGATGCGCGTTGCGACTTCGTCATGTGGCATGCCGGTTCCTGCAAAATCGACCCAAGCAAGATAAGTTGACTGCAGTGGCAGAGATTTGACGCCCGGTATGGCGTTGATGCCTGCATCGAAAATCTCGCGGTTGGATTGCAGGTGCCCGATTTGCGCGTCGACCCAAGCTGCGCCTTCTGGCGAATAGGCGGCTGTTATCATCGCAACCCCAAGACCGGACGGCGCATAATCCAAAGACCGCAGCCGATTGCGCATCTCGACCCGCAGTTTTTCATTCGCAATAATCATGTTGCCTGTGCGCTGGCCTGCGATGTTGAATGTTTTCGAGGCAGCGGTCAGGTAGACCGTGTTGTCGCTGTCATCAGGAGCAGCCACACCGATAGGCACAAAGGTGTTCCCTTTATAGATCAGATCGTGGTGGATTTCATCACTGACCAGCAACATGCCGTTTTTGCGTGCAAATGCTGAAACTGCTTGCAATTCTTTTTCTGTCCAGACCCGACCGGACGGGTTTTGCGGCGAGCACCAGATGAGCATCTTTTCTTTGCCGGTTAGTCGTTTTTGCGCATCGTCAAGGTCAAGAGAATAGGTATCACCGTCGCGTAGCAATGGGCACTCTGTCACCACACGCCCCGCCTTTCCGATCTTCAGTGCGAATTCGTGATAGACGGGAGTAAAGATGGCAACAGCATCATTGGGGGCAGTCCAGACATCAAGGCAAAGCGCGATTGCATTGCCCAGACCTTGTGTCGTTAAAATCCAATCTGGATGAATTTCCCAGTTGTGGCGTGTTTTCATCCACCATGTGATCGCGTTTAAATAGGCTTCGTTTTCAAAACGGTATCCGAAAACACCATGGTTCATTGCATCTTGGACTGCCACGATAACGCAAGGTGCCGTGGCATAGTCGGAATCTGCCGTCCACATTGCGAGACCATCTACAGGCGAAACACCACAGAGTTTTTCCATCAAATCCCACTTGGTACAATGTGTATTGCGGCGGTCGATGGGAGTGTTGAATGACATGAATGCTCTCCTGCGGGTATCGCGCCAAACTGCGGGGATGCGGCCTTGGGTGCAAGTCGATTTTCGTCCTATGCTTGCGATGTGCGCGCGGACTGATTAAATCACCCGAATGTCATTGCGAAACATCCTTATCCACCCCGACCCGCGCCTGAAAAAAGCGGCCGCACCTGTTGCATCTGTAACGGATGAATTGCGTCGTTTGGCTGATGATCTGCTTGAGACGATGTATGACGCGCCCGGCATTGGCCTTGCTGCACCACAGGTTGCTGTGATGAGCCGGTTGATCGTGATGGATTGTGCCAAAGAAGATGACGCCACACCGGAGCCGATGGTTTTGATCAATCCAGAGGTCGTTTGGACGTCGGATGAACGATCCGTCTATGATGAAGGCTGTTTGTCAATTCCGGAGCAATATGCCGAAGTCGAGCGTCCGGCAGAGGTTGAAGTCTCATGGATGAACCTTGACGGCAAAATCCAGCGCGAGCGTTTTGATGGGTTGTGGGCCACCTGTGTCCAACATGAAATTGATCACTTGGATGGCAAGTTGTTCATCGACTATCTGCGCCCGCTAAAGCGCCAGATGATCACCCGCAAGATGCAAAAACTGAAACGCGAAATGGCGCGGGGCTAAGGCGTTGGCATTGCGCGAAATCTGTCTTGAGGGCGCGCCGGTTTTGTTGGCGACTGCCACCCCCGTTTCCCAGTTTGATGATGCGCTGGGCCTTTTGATACGTGATTTGTTCGAAACGATGTATGCGGCCCCGGGTCGTGGTTTGGCCGCCCCGCAAGTCGGGGTCAGTCAGTGCGTATTTGTCGTCGACACTACTTGGAAAGAAGCAGATCCCGAACCGATGCTATTTGTAAATCCGCGGATTGTGGGTCAGGCAGATGGGCAGACGGACGGGGAAGAGGCCTGTTTGTCGATCCCCGGAAAACGTTTTCGCGTGTCCCGCCCCAATTGGGTCGAGGTGGCATGGCAAGATCTGGATGGCGCTGCGCAATCAGGTCGGTTTGAAGGCGTGCAGGCCGTGTGCATCTGTCACGAATTCGATCATCTGAATGGTGTTTTGATCACCCAAAGTGGAACACAGCTATGACCCATCGCCCTTTTGTTATGTGGCCGCATTCTGCCCTGCGCACCAAAGCTGCCCCTGTGAAAGAAATCACCGACGAAGTTCGCGCGATCTGGGACGAGATGATTGTGGCGATGGATAAAATGCCCGGTGTTGGCTTGGCTGCGCCGCAGCTTGGGATTGATATGGCTTTGGCGGTTGTCGATGCTTCCACCGAACGCGGCAAGGCAATCCTTATGGCGAACCCAGAGATTTTGCACAGCAGTATTGAACCGCGCGACCATGAAGAAGGTTCGCCCAATCTGCCGGGCGTTTGGGCCAAAATTACGCGACCCCGCGCGGTAACCGTGCGGTTCTTGAATGCCAAAGGTCAGTGGGACCGCCATGATTTTGTAGGTCTTTGGGCGACCTCGGTTCAGCACCAGATTGATCACCTTCAGGGTAAGATGTTCTTTGACCGCCTGACGCGGATGAAACGGGATATGGTGATTAAGAAAGCACGCAAACTACAGCGGAGCTGAGGGCAGGATGCCTCCGGCGGAAGTTTTTTGAGGAATAAGAAGGTGGCTGGAATGCGAGTGATTTTCATGGGGACACCGGAATTTTCGGTAACGGTTCTGCAGGCGCTTGTGGATGCGGGCCATGAAGTTGCCGCCGTTTACTGTCAGCCGCCGCGGCCAGCGGGTCGTGGGAAAAAAGACCGCCCATCCCCGGTGCAATTGCGTGCCGAGGCGCTTGGGTTGGTGGTGCGGTATCCGGCATCGCTCAAATCAGCCGAGGCGCTGGCAGAGTTTGCTGCCTTTGGCGCGGATGTTGCGGTCGTGGTGGCCTATGGGTTGATCTTGCCGCAGCCGATTTTGGATGCACCGCGCTATGGCTGTTTGAACATTCATGCGTCGCTTTTGCCGCGCTGGCGCGGGGCGGCACCGATCCACCGCGCGATTATGGCGGGTGACGCGCAGACCGGAATTTGCATTATGCAGATGGATGCTGGCCTTGATACAGGACCGGTCTTGTTGCGCGAGGCGACGGATATTTCACCAACCGAGACGACGGGCGCATTGCATGATCGGTTGTCTGCAATAGGTGCAGCGCTTGTTGTGCAAGCCTTAGCGGATTTACCTAAGCTGTCGCCGCAGACGCAGTCGCAAGACGGCGTGACCTATGCGGCCAAGATCGACAAAGCCGAGGCGTGGGTGGATTGGACGCAAAGTGCGGTGGTGGTTGACCAGCTGATCCGTGGCTTGTCGCCCTTTCCGGGCGCATGGTGTGCCGTGTCTGGCGAGCGGATCAAGCTGCTGGGATCGCGGGTCGTTGCAGGTGATGGGCAGCCGGGACAGGTCATCGGTGGATTTGTCATTGCTTGCGGCACCAGCGCTGTCGAAATCACGTATGCGCAACGCTCTGGCAAGAAGGCGATGCCTGCCGGTGAGGTCTTGAAAGGTCTCGCGCTGGGCGCTCGCGTCTATTGACGAACTTTGCAGCGCGGCCTTTCAATTCGTGCCGACTTGGGTAACAATTCTGCCAAAGTGGCGATGGTTACCCTGCAAGTTTGAAAAACACTGCAGTTATGCCTACGTCACTATGACATTTAACGCAGAGGGCCCGCCGTTGGCAAATTTTGAGACCCAGATTAAGCAATCGCAGGCGCAGGTCGCCGAAGCACAAGGCAAGATTTCAGAGCTGACCAGCCGCATTGAAATGGCGCGCAGCAAGATGGCCGACGGCACTGATATCGCTGTTGATATCGAGAATGCCAGCCTTGAGGACGTGCACGCCCATACCGAGTTGATGAACGCCAATATCGCTGAACTGATTATGGGTTTGGATGATGTTACGACAGCGTTTTCCAAAGACTTTGACGAGATGCGGTCAAAGACGGGCATGGAAAGCCTGATTGGTTTCTTCAGCAAGGGTAAGTCCGACAGTATGCGCCAAGAACGCATGCGCACTGCGTCTGTTGATGACAAATTGCAGGACCTGATCAGCAAATCTGATGTGATTATGAAACTGCTCGAGGGTCAGTTGGGCGTACTGAACGAGCAAAAGGTCAGTGTAGAGACGAACCTGACGGGCACCTTGGAAGAGCGTGAAGCGACAGTTGGGTCGCTTGAAGCAATTCGCACGGATATCCTAGCGATGGACCCGAAGATTATCACGCTTGAGAATAAGATCTCAGTCGAACAAGACGCAGCGGCCCGCACGAAGCTGGAAACAGAGCTTGCCGCGTTGAATGGCCAGTACAACGAAATGGTGCAAAACGAGCAGGTTCAGTTGGCAAAATCTCAGACGTTGGAACGCTATATCGAAAAGGGCAAAACCTGGATTGATAGCCTGCAAAATCAGGCGGCGACGCAGATGGTGCTGATCAACAAATTGCAGACAGATACTAAGCAACGCGTTGTTTTGTACGACGCCTTGTCCAAGTCGTTGAAGACGGCCCAACAGCAGGATGTAGCGCACAAAATTAACGAAATCGGTGTAAAAACAGACCAAGAGGCGCAGACAGCAATGGCCACCATCGGGTCGGCCACGAATGCGCGGATGGCGGATATGTTGGAGGCCCACGAGGATCACATGGTCTTTGCCCGCGAGATCTTAGAGCAGAAGGCGAAAGCAGATGAACGCTTTGTTCGCCGGTTCCTGAAGATCGTCGAAAAGCACGATAGCAACCAATATGGGGATCAAAGCTAGGGGTGGGCCATTTGTACTGCCGCGCATTTGAGGGCGAATGAATGAGCGGTCCCGAAAAGCACGCTGATCACATGAAGCTGGAGGATACCCGCGTCACGCGTCGGTATTTTGACAAGTTTGCAAAGATCACCAGCTATCTGACCAAGGTGGCCGCGACGATGGAGACCGAGGGGCGGTTTGATCGTCAGGATATAGATGTCATGGCGCGCTATCTTGTGGCGCTGAATTGGACGTTCACGGCGCTGGCGCACAAGTATCACTTTGCGGGTCGCTTTGAACATGCAGGCAATCTGACGTTTGACCGCAGCGAAAGCGGGTTTCCGATCTACCAAGAGATTTTGGAGATGGCGAATGACGCGTTGCAGGCCAAGCGGCATCTGGCGTCGCAACCATCGGT
>JBLHTS010000137.1:0-9453 GCA_047627695.1 Yoonia sp.
CATCTAATCCAACATAGTATTCCATTCTCTGTCTCCCTTGTTCACAGTCATTCTGTGATCTTAACGGGAGCTCGACCAAAGTGCAGGGTCAGCCCAATTACGCATGCTTCCCGCCCTTCATGTAGAAATGTCCATGGCGCAGCATATGTCACTATCGGCCCTTCGCCAGAAATCAATTATGGCCGTTTGCGAGGGCTGTATTTATGCCGATCAGCTAGCTATTCAGCGCCACTTTGTTTAGTTTGCATGTATAGATCAGTGGCGATAGCCGCATGTCACAACTCAAAGAGGTCATGTATGCCTAAAGTTGGTTGCGGGAGTATGATTTTGACCTAAGACCTTTAGGTAACGAGCATCAAGATGCGCCAGTCAGAGATGGCACTCACAAATGCCGATATCGAGGTGTACCAGCAAGACCCCAGCTTCCCACGGGAATCGCGGCCTGACCTCGCAGAGATTATGAAATTCGCGTATGCTTATCGGGCGTCCATGTCCGTTGACGCCCGGACAATTCCGGCCTCAACCGAACTCGCTTTATTTTTGGCAGGGTCGGATCGTCCCCCCCACCTTTCAAATATCGTTTATTTACAGGTGGTTATCTTACCACTGGCAGTCCCTAGGGGAATCGAACCCCTCTTTCCAGGTTGAAAACCTGGCGTCCTAACCGATAGACGAAGGGACCACACTTGGTGCGCCGCTTTTAGGGAAACTGGACGTGGCACGCAAGAGGCTATTTGCGCTTTTTGTAGGTTTAATTTAATGGGCTGGTGCGGCGTCTTCCAGGCGTAGCTGAACCGACTGCCGCCCTTGCCATGTGTTGATTTCGAGCCGTCCCGCCAAATGGAAACGCGCCCCGTTATGGGCCAGCAACATCGGCCCCATTGGACCGTCCATCGCACCAAAACTAATAGCTTCTATCCGGCCGCCAAGCCCATCTCCGAAGCTGATTTTCAGGTGATTTTCGCCCACTTGTTTGGCAAAGTGAATTTGGCAATCAGGGAAGGCAAAGCGCGGGGCAGGGGCGCCTGCGCCAAAGGGGCCCGCGTCCTCGATCTGGTTGATCAACTCAATAGTGGCAGCGCCGGGCATAAGGATGCTGCTGATTTTAAGGTCTGCGGGGCCAACAACGCCAGCACCCTGCTTTGCCAGCAATTCGCTCAGCCGTGCCATTGCGGGTTCAAGCTGATCCCGTGCGACGGTCAATCCTGCGGCCATCTTGTGCCCGCCGCCCTTAATCAGCAGCCCTTCTGCTGCCGCGCGTTGAATCGTAGCGCCCAAATCAATGCCTGATACCGACCTGCCAGAGCCTTTGCCCTCGTCCCCATCAAGGCCGATTACAATCGCGGGGCGGTTGGTTGCCTCTTTCAGGCGTGCCGCGACGATGCCAACGACGCCCGGGTGCCAGCCTTCGCCTGCGGCCCAAACTAGCGGTCCGTCAAGCCCTCGTTCGGTTGCTTGCTCCATCGCCAACTCGCGCACCTGCGCTTCGACCTCGCGGCGGTCGGTGTTCAATGCGTCCAGCTTGGCGGCAATGGATTCGGCCTCATGTTTGTCAGTGGTCGATAACAGGCGCGCACCCAAGTCGGCTTTGCCAATCCGGCCACCGGCGTTGACCCTTGGTCCCAATAGAAACCCGAGGTGATAACTGGTTGGGGCTTGATCCACTCCAGCCACATCTGACAGCGCCGTCATGCCAATCCGGTTGCGACGGGCCATGACAGTCAGACCTTGGCGCACAAACGCGCGGTTGACGCCCACAAGGGGGGCCACGTCCGCGACAGTCGCCAACCCGACCAGGTCGAGCATCGCAATCAGGTCAGGGCCTTTTTGCCCCTTTTCGCGCAAAATGCGGTTTGCATCGACCAACATCAAGAACACGACACCCGCCGCACACAAGTGCGCCAGATCACCGCTTTCATCTTGCCGGTTGGGGTTCACAACGGCCACTGCATCAGGCAGCGTTTCGCCGCCCAAGTGGTGGTCCAGAACAATCACATCCGCGCCTTTCGCCGCTGCAATAGGCCCATGCGAAAGCGTCCCGCAATCCACACAAATAATCAGGTCATGGTCTTTGGCCAATGCTGACATAGCTTCGTCATTTGGCCCGTAGCCCTCGTCGATCCGGTCGGGGACATAGAGCGTGGCGGGCCGATCCATTTCCCGCAACCAATTGATCAGCAGTGCAGCAGAAGTCCCGCCGTCCACGTCGTAGTCTGCAAAAACGGCGATACGCTCGCTATGCTCAACCGCCCTTAGAAACCGGGCTGATGCGGCGTACATGTCCTTAAGGCTGCGTGGATCCGGTAGAAGTTCACGCAATGTGGGCGCAAGAAACGCTGTTGCGTCTTGCGCGCTGACGCCACGACGCACAAAAATCCGGCACAGCGGAGCTGGCAGTTGCGTGTCTTGCGCCATGGCTTCGGCCAGTCGGTCCTCGTCACCGGTCGGCCCAACCCAACGGCGGCCAGTAGCAGAGGTTTCGACGCCTAAAAACGCTTTATCTAGTGGTGTTGTCATGGTGATGCGCAATATAGAAAGGGCGCAGCCAATGCCACGCCCTAATCAACAGCTTTGCAAAATTGATCTTTTAACTGACAGGATTGCGGTAGATCATCCGGCGCACAGAGCCGGTTTTGGACCGCATCAGGATCGTTTCAGCTGTCACAAAGCCGACCTCGCGTTTGATCCCTGGGACCAACGACCCATCGGTCACGCCAGTAGCTGCAAAGATCACATCGCCGGTCACCATATCATCGCGGGTATAAACGCGGTCGAAGTTGGTGATCCCCGCTTTGGTTGCGCGTGCGCGTTCATCATCGTTGCGGAAAATCAGGCGACCAAAGATCTGCCCGCCCATGCATTTCAGCGCCGCTGCGGCCAGAACACCTTCGGGTGCGCCGCCGGATCCCATATACATATCGATGCCTGTTTTAGCAGGTTCGGCCGTGTGCATCACGCCCGCGACGTCGCCATCAGTGATCAACCTGATCGCGGCGCCTGTGCTGCGCAGTTCTTTGATCATCTGCTCGTGGCGCGGACGTTCCAGCACGCAAACGGTGATGTCGTCGGTTGAACAACCCTTTGCAGCGGCAAGTGCGGACACGCGCTCGGATGGGGACATGTCCAACGTCACAACGCCTTTGCGCAAGCCTGGACCAATGGCGAGTTTGTCCATATAGACGTCAGGCGCATGCAGCATTGATCCGCGCGGTCCCATGGCAATGACGGCCAGCGCATTGGGCATATCTTTTGCGGTCAGTGTCGTACCTTCAAGCGGATCAAGTGCAATATCCACACCGGGACCATTGCCAGTGCCAACTTCTTCGCCAATGAAAAGCATCGGTGCCTCGTCACGCTCGCCCTCGCCGATCACCACAACACCTGCAATGTCGAGTTTATTCAACTGGGTACGCATCGCGTCAACGGCGGCTTGGTCAGCGGCTTTTTCGTCGCCTCGCCCAATCAGCGAGGCGCAGGCAATCGCTGCCGCTTCTGATACGCGGGCAAGGCCCAATGAAAGATTGCGGTCGTTGAAATCAAGCGCTTTGGGCATTGGATAGGTCCTTTGTTGGCTTAGACCACCTAAAGCCTGTCCAGCCATGACCTACAAGACTGTTTGCGCTAAAGGCGGGCTCAGACGGCTTCGATCCGTATGGCGACAGGATCGCCAATCACCACACCCGTCGCTTTGAAATCGGCCAATGCCTCGTCCACGGCAGTGCGCGTTGTCTTGTGCGTGACGATCAATACCGGAGCGGTCGTATCTTTGTGGTCATATTGGCGCATCCGGTCGATCGAGATGCCAGCCTCGCCCAAAGCATGTGCAACTTTGGCCAAGGCGCCCGGTTTGTCGATCAACTGCATCCGCAAATAGTACGGGGCCGACACAGCGGCCCGCGCGGCGCGTGCTTTGCGCAGCGTTTTGGCAGGCTGCCCGAAGGTCGAAATGCGCATGCCACGCGCGATATCCATCACGTCGCCCATCACCGCACTAGCGGTTGGCCCTTCGCCCGCACCAGGACCGCGCAGCACGATTTGGCTGACCGCATCACCTTCGAGCACGACCATGTTGGTGCCGCCCGCAAGCTGGCCGAGCGGGGACGTGTCCGGCACCAAACAAGGCGACATCCGCTGTTCCAGCCCGCGCCCCGTCATCTGGGCTACGCCCAGCAATTTGATTTTATATCCCATATCGGCCGCTTGATGAATGTCGTCAATGGTGACAGATCCGATGCCTTCAAGCTCGACCGCGTCGAAATCAACTTGGGTGCCAAAAGCGATCGCTGCCAGCAGGGCCAGTTTGTGGCCTGCGTCAATGCCGCCGACGTCCAGTTCTGGATCGGCTTCCAGATAGCCAAGCGCGTTTGCCTCGTCAAAGACGGCTTCATAGCTTAACCCTGCGTCTTGCATGCGGGTCAGGATGTAATTGCAGCTGCCGTTCATCACGCCCATCACGCGGGTGATTTCATTCCCAGCAAGGCCCTCTGTCAAGGCTTTAACGACGGGGATACCGCCTGCGACTGCGGCTTCAAATCGGATCACGCGACCTGCATCTTCGGCGGCTTCGGCCAAGGCTTGTCCGTGGATTGCAAGTAGGGCCTTATTGGCACTGACAACATCTTTGCCACTGGCGATTGCGGCTTCGGTCGCATCTTTGGCGGGGCCTTCGTGGCCGCCCATAACTTCGATAAAGACGTCAATGTCGCTGCGTTTTGCCAAATCGACAGGATCATCCTCCCAAGCGTAGTCAGATATGTCCACGCCGCGATCTTTGGTCAATGAGCGGGCTGAAACGGCCACAATTTCGATGGGTCGACCGGCGCGAAGTTTTAACAGAGCAGCGTGTTTTTGCACAATCCGCACGATGCCCACACCAACGGTCCCGAGACCAGCAATTCCAAGGCGAAGTGGTGTTGTCATAAGGCATGGGTCCATCGTTGAAAATTTCGTCATGCAGGGTCTAGCGAAACCGCTGCACTACTGCAATGCGGCGATATCAATCTGCCGGATCGTCGCGGCGCGTGCTTGAAGTGCTGCAACTCGCGCTTGCATATCTGAGGCAACGTCTCCGCTTGCTTGCGGTGCAAGGGGCACCGGCGTGAGCAAGGGGTAGGGTGCATTGCGTACGGCGGCAGAGATCGTCCCGTCAAGCTGGGGGAATGTCGCGCAAGCGGACAAAAGACAAAGCAGGATTGGTAAGACGCGCATGATTTGCACCTTAGAGCGCCGATTGAGAGAGGGAAACCACCGATCAAGGGTTTCCAAATGAACAAGCGTTCAGTTAAATAGCGGGATGGCACGCAAACAAGGCTCATATTCTGATATTACCGGCCCCAAGGTGCAGGAAGCAGCGCTGCGGCTGATTGCGCAGCACGGCTATGCCGCCGTTTCGATGCGCCAGATCGCGGCAGAGGTCGGTGTGCAGGCAGGCGCACTTTATAAATACACATCCGATAAGCAAAGCTTGCTGTTTGACCTGATGCAAAGCCACATGGCCGAATTGCTAGATGCGTTTTCAGCGCAGCAATTGGCAGGTGATCCGTTGCAGCAACTTGAGCAGTTCACGCGCTTTCACATCCGTTTTCATCTGCCCCGTCCCGATCATGTTTTTGTGTCCTACATGGAGTTACGCAACCTGTCGGAAGAAAACTTTGCGCAGATCGAAGCTTTACGCCGTCGCTACGAAGATGCGCTCGAGGCTATTTTGCGTGACGGTGAAAAGGCGGGCGTCTTTGCGATGGCTGACACCCGCGTGACGACAATGGCCCTGATCGCTTTGCTGACGGGGCTTAGCAATTGGTACCGTACAGGTGGCAGGCTTGAGATGGACACAATCGAGACAATGTATTGGGATCTGGTCCGCAAAGCTGTCGCCGCCTAGGCATTGCCTGCAAGTTACGCTAAGCCAGCCGTGAAAACGGAGTGCGGATAGATGTTTCAACCCGACAAAGACGGAATTTACGCGACAGTGCATGCCTCCCAAGGGCGGCGTTTGTTCGGGTATGGTGTGCTCTTCATGCTGGGGGCATTCGTGCTTTACACGACGTTGGCGCGTCCGCCCGCAATGCATTGGATGATCTTCATGCTGGCATTTGGGGCGGGCATGCTCTGGTTGGCAGAGCGGTTAAGGCGGGCCACAACAATGGTGATAACGCTGACCAAGGACGAATTGCGCGATAGCTCTGGCACCATACTTGCGCGTATCGAAGATGTTCGCAGTGTCGAGCGGGGCGCGTTTGCGCTTAAGCCTTCGAACGGTTTTACATTGGTCATGAAAGACAAGAACCCGCGCGCTTGGGCACCGGGAATGTGGTGGCGCATGGGGCGTCGTGTTGGGGTAGGCGGCGTGACGGCGGCGGGCCAATCACGGTTCATGGCAGAGCAAATTGCGTTGCTCTTGCAGGATGTCGCGAAATAGCTTTGATGCGATACGCGCAGTATTCCTTATGTGACGCTCAAGTCGTGCCGTCTTTTACAGAAACGCTCTAACAAACTAGCGGGTTTGCATTATTATCGGCATCTTCGTCCCAACATACCAACACAACATTCCGAGGTGCGACAACTGTGGTCCGTTCGAACACCCGCGCACTTAACCCTGTGCCCGAAAAGAAACCAAACCCTGGGTCAAGCGGCGCGCTATAATCAACGCGCGTCGTGAGCAGAATGACGTGATCTCCGTCGGCTAATTGCGGCAGAGAGCTGACGTCGAGGATTGGAGCTACTACATTGTCGAGATCAATACCGGCACCCTCTCCACGCGACCAGATAATGCGATAGGAGTCATCTGCCTCAGTGTAACCCACGATGGTGACACGAAACTCTGGGCTGCTGTCAATGGTTGTTAGATTGCGCAAAACACCGTCCGCACCTTCCAGGAATTCAGCCGTAATCGCGTTTTCTTCACGGCTAATCATGTCAGCAATCGTATCGTTTGCGCGCTCACTATAGTATTGAGCCCGAAACGCATCGAAATAGACAATCACTGAAATCAATGCCCAAGTGAGCATTGGCACAACGATCAACAATTCAATCGATATCGTACCGCTTTCATCTTTGCCGAATGCTTTGAAATATCGGGCAAACATATTCAGGTTCCGCCCGTGCTCGTTGCCGCGTTCGTTGGTTCAACAGCAAAAAACCCAGCAGAGACCAGACCGACGGAACCTTCTGCTGCATCGTTGCCGGCAGTTGCGCTAATAATGGCCTTGCCCAAACCAGTGGTCGGGAAGAACGGGTCGATACGAATGCACGCGCGTAAGAACACAAGTTCGTTGCTCGCGCCATTTGTGAAGGTGATCGTTGGCTGCACCATAACCGACCGGTCAATGCATTCAACATCTGTAGGAATATCGTCATCGTCCCAATCGCGCGGATCAAGTCTGATCATCTCGATCTGTGTTTGATCCAGGCAATTAGGCAAGATCCCAGCTGCTTCGCAAATGCGGTTTAATACCAATGCACGAAAGGTAGTTGGAACAGCTGCATTTGGGTCCGGATTGGTAATGCGCCCAATACGGATGTCCCGGATAGCGACGTCAACGCCGCGGTCCAGAACAACTTGTCGCACCTGAAACAGACCGCTTTCAACCGTCATTAGGAAAAACCCAAAGAACACGGGAAAGACAATGACAAATTCAACCGTAACTACGCCACTCTCGTCGGTGCAGAACGCCGCGCATTTTTCTTTCAGATGACGAAAGAAAAGGGTGATTGGCTCAATCTCAAATCAGTGATCTGGTTCGCAATCGTTTCGAATACATCACTTACATCGGCCGCGTTCGTCTCAAAGAAATGGTTTTCGATTGATGAAGCGCAGCCCTGCATCTGGTGTGCGCCAGTTGTCACAATTGGATCACCTTGGTCATCCAGCTCTGTTTCTCTCATCGAGATAGCGTAGATAATAATAGCCCTATTGCGCGCCGCTGTGCAGATCGACTGCATCAGCGTGTCCTTCTGCGCAGCACTTCTGCCAGTTGTCCTAAAGTTGTTGTCTGGGAACGGGCTCGCCGCTCTGTTTCTATTCCAATATCTGTAGTTGGAATTTGCCCAGTAGGTGCGCTTTTCTACAGAGTTGTAACCGGAGTCTGTCAAACGATAGCCAGCGACGTTGTCGCCATCTGTCATGAGAACCACGTATTTGATCGTATCAAGTGTGTCTTCTGCTGGAGGATAGTTTGTGGGACGCACACCGCGGAACGCAGGATCAATTGAATTGATTGTCGCCAAAATCGGGCGGAAAGTAGGGTCAAGCAATGTGATGCCCCACTTTACCCCGGAATGAATAGAGGTGTTCGTGTAAGGCTCCAGGGCATTAATCGCCAAATTCAGTGTAGCAGCGTTTTGTGACAACGGGATTATCGCGCTAGAAGCTGTCGTTGGGCAAATTGTCCGAATGGGTGCAGCGATATTGCTGTTACCCCAAGGGTCATAATGCTCAACCTGATTGTAGGTGATTGTCGCGTTGTTCCAATTGGTGTTGTCGAACTCTGCATCAGGAATGTCCACGCAACGCGATGGGTTGTTAAATTGGGCACCAGTAACAAGGTCTACCGTCCGTGGATTTGCACATCTGATGGCATCATAGATATCATTACCCAGATTGACGTGCTCAGAATAGCTGACAAGCGAGATAGAGATCTGATCTTCGTATTCTGGATTTAGCAAGGTCGTCACAAAGTCTGAGGCAGCAGTCTGCAAAAAACCCATGCGGCGTTGCGTTTGGCCGGCATCAACAGTGCCCATAGAAACAGGCGTATCAAGTACAAGCGAAATCTCAATGTCACTTGTGCCCTCAATCGCGGACGACGTCACACCGGTTTCCAGTCTATCAAGCCCGATCAAGCGCAAATAATTCGTGCCGACGCCCAAGTTCGCGTCAACAGTCACCGAGCGTGACTGGCCAGAAACGTTAACAACAGGAGCACTAGCCAGATTGGCGGTCTGTCCCGCAATCTCAAAGTAATCCAACACGACGCTTACTGCGTGCGCTTCCGCTTCGGCCTCGGCCAATACTGAACGGTCGGTCACGCCTTGCAGTGCCGCGCGACGCCCTTCGAACATCATAAAGTCGACAGCCATGCCGCCAACGACCAGCATACTGACCAAGAGCAGAAGCCCCATGATTGTAATTCCGCCACGCTCGTCGTGGCGGAACCGCGTGAGGGTTTCCCGCAGACGCGACTTTCGCGTGAAAGGCTGCTTCATCAGTATTTTCTTGCAGGCATCTCAACTCTCCATCGGCGGCGCATGGTTGATTTGGTCTATGTGCTGTCTATTTTCAGATTGCACGAAACGTCACGCTGAAACTGAGTGGGCAGGTTGTCTATCTTCGTAACGCATTCATGAAATATTCACTCATTGTTCATACCATATTAATGTTGCGTTCATACAAAAAATTGCAAAACGTGCAGGCTGTCGCTCAACGGGCAACAAAAATAACTATTTGAAATGATT
>JBLHTS010000138.1:0-9409 GCA_047627695.1 Yoonia sp.
CCGAAATATAGCTATTGGCTGCTGGCTCTGGCAGCGATTCTTTTAAGTCGTTTTGTCGGTATGGCGATATTTCCTTTCGCCGATACCACGGAGCCGAGATATGCGGAAATTGCACGATTGATGGTAGAAACGGGGGACTGGATCACCCCCTGGTTCGAACCGGGCGTACCATTCTGGGGAAAACCTCCCCTGTCATTCTGGTCACAGGCTGCGGCAATCAAATTATTTGGACTGTCAGAGTTCGCCCTGCGCTTGCCGTCGTGGCTAGCCACTATCGGCATGGTCTATCTCACATGGCGGCTCGCCTTGCAGCTTTGGGGCAGTCACGTAGCCCGCTGGTCGGCGCTGATCTTTTCCAGTATGGCCCTGACCTATGTAAGCGCCGGCGCTGTGATGACGGATGCCTTCTTGGCGCTTGGGACAACACTCTCGCTCGTGAGTTTCTGCCTGGCGACGCAGGAACAGGGCTTTGCCTGGCGCTGGTTATTTTTTTTGGGCCTGACCATCGGACTGTTGTCCAAAGGACCACTGGCAGCCGTGCTGGTGGGAATTCCGATTGTGTTGTGGTTATTGTTTCGAGGCGGGAAACTCAGCGATTTGAAAGCGCTGCCGTGGCTGCGGGGAGGCTTGATAACCGCCGTTCTGGTACTGCCCTGGTATGTTTTGGCGGAACTCCAGACCCCGGGATTTCTGGATTATTTCCTCGTCGGCGAGCACTTCCGCCGGTTTGTCGTGCCCGGCTGGGCGGGGGATCTCTATGGCCGTGCGCATCAATATCCGCGGGGCACCATCTGGGTTTTCTGGCTCATGGCCAGCTTCCCGTGGGGGATACTGGCCCTGTTTATGCTCATTGCTGCCACGGTGAGAAGGCGATTGGCGGCAAAACGCATTTTGAATGACCGGATGACGCTGCTGTTACTGCTTTATGCTCTGGGGCCGCTGCTACTTTTTACTCTCGCGGGCAATATTCTGTGGACGTATGCGCTGCCTTCGTTACCCTTTGCGGCGATACTGATCGCAAGACCGGTTTCGGCGCTGAGTGCGCAGTCGTGGCCCGGGCGCCTGCGCGCACCTGCTGCCGCTATCACCCCGCTGCTGTTGACTAGTGTCGTTATCACTGTCGGCAACAGCTTAACCCTCGTCAAGTCGGAGAAGAGCCTGGTCAACTACTACAGTCGCCAGAGCAGGCCCGCCGACAGCCCCTTACTATATTTGGATAAATTGCCATTCTCCGCGCGCTTTTACTCTCAGGGGCGGGCTCGAGCGGTAACAGCGGAACAGTTTGAAAACATGCGCGAGCGGCGGGAGTATCGGCGGTATTTTGCAGTGATCCCTGCGCGCTGGCCAAATGAGCGCATAACCGCATTGTTTGGCGACGCCAGTACCGGATTCACAGACCGCCGACATCGGCTATTGTCAATCCAAGAGCGGGCCGTGGATCTTGTGCCTTCGGCCAAAGGCCGATAATTGACCGGGATTAATTCCCACACTGACCTGGCCGGGCTGCCACGCAGCCGGGATGTTACTGGAGACGATAATCCAGCTCCTTGACCTCATGGAAAGTTACGGACACCGCCGATGCATTGCAACTATTATCCAAAACCGCGCCTAACTAACCGAAAACTGACACATGGAGTACTAAGTAACTATCATGAAGAGCAGACCACCAAAGCAAATCTCTCCATTTATTCGAAGATTAGCATTCCATGGCGCGCTAGGGGCTATCCTCGGCGTTTTACTGTTACATCCGCTGATCACGGCAGTTTTCTTTCTGGAATTCAAGAGTCAGTTCGATATTCCGTCAGAAAGTATCTGGGATTTTGCTATAACTAGATTACAAACTAATGCTTGGTTTGAACTGGTCCCCATGAACGCCATTTTCGCGTTGATTGGTGCCTCATTCTCTATCGTCATCAGCGCCTACTCCCGCACACTCGACGCACAACAAAGACGCGTTTCGTGGTTGGAAAAAGAACTGGATATGAATCTCTTGTATCTCGTGGATGCAGGTGAGAGCGAGTGTCTGGAATTCAAATCCTCGCTTCGGTGGGACCAGCGTAAGCAGGAATCTAACAAGTCTCTTGAAATGGTGGTCGCCAAATCCATAGTGGGATTAATGAACCATCGCGGGGGCAGCCTAATAATCGGAATAGACGATGACGGTCAAATTATCGGGATCGAGGCGGACTGCCAAACCTTGAGGCACAAGAATACGGACGGTTTTGAGCGAGCAATCATGGACCTGGTACGCACAACGCTTGGTGCGCACGCCTGCACGCTCGTTCACTGCCAGTTTCCGGTGATAGACGACCGCCAAGTCTGCCGCATCGTTGTTGAAAAAGCGTATGCTCCGATCTACCTCCAAGACGGAAAAGTCGCACGGTATTTCGTTCGTACAGGAAACTCGACGAGGGAACTGGATGCCCGTGAGGCCCAAGAACACATCACACAGGGATATCATGTAGAAAACCAGTAGAGGAGACAATCACGCGTCAGCTCGTATTGCGCTTGCATAAGCCCCATGTGCTCTATATCGATTGGTGTCGCGCTATTGTCAACCTGACGCACACACCGGGCAGAAGTGTCAAACAGTGAATTCGGTGCAGAATATATCATCTACGTCTACTTTAACGGATAAAGACAAAAACACTGGAGAAAGAAGTTGGCTTGGAAATTGCAATTGCAGCTTGCGAGCAGAACAATCGCCAGCGCGGCAGCAGCGTTGTGTGCCTGCGGCTTTGCGTTAGTCTCGCAGCATATTCCAGGTACCGATCCCAGTCGCGTTTTGGTTTCAACAAAAGATAGGATGTGCAACCATGGATAAAACACTTCGCCTTGACCTCCCGCTCCTCCTTCCCGACACGCCGGATGCGCATGGGGCTTGTGCACAACGGCTAGCCGAGAGCCTGGAAACTCGTGAAGGTGTCTCTAGCGCCCACGTTCGCAGTACAGAAAGCGGTGGGGGCATGGAGCTATGTATTCATTACGACCCCGCATTGCTTTCGCTTGAACGAGTCCGCGAAGTCGCCAAGGCGTTCGGGGCAGAGATTACCTCTCAGTTCGGGCACCTCGTGTGGCAGGTTGAAGGTATTCCGGATCAACGTCGGGCAAGAGCGGTCAGCGCGCAGCTGCGCAGTCTCCCAGGGGTTGTAGAGGCCGAGGCCAATGCCAAGGGGCCGCTGCGGATTGAATTTGATCGAAGGCAAACTGATGAAAACACTCTGCGTAATGCCCTTCAGAACATGAGACTGTCGCTGGTACAAGACGAATCCGGCCCCCATGAGCCGACTGACGAAGCACACGATCATGAGCATGGCGGCATATTTGGTGCGCAAACGGAACTTATTTTTGTGGCCTTGTGCGGTGCGCTTTTGCTGATTGGCTGGCTTTTGCCGAAGTTCGTGGCGACGCCGCCATGGGCGCCCCTGTTCGTCCTCGTGCCCGCCTATTTTTTTGGCGGCTACTACGCCCTGCGCGAAGCTATTGACAGTGTGCGTAATGGCCGGTTCGAGATTGATTTTCTAATGCTGGTGGCGGCGGCGGGCGCGGCAGCCCTTGGCGAATGGGCCGAAGGCGCGTTGCTACTGCTCCTCTTCAGTCTTGGCCATGCACTGGAAGGCTATGCTATGGGTCGCGCCAAGCGGGCCATCGAAGCGCTTGGCGCCCTGGCGCCCAAAACCGCCACCGTGCGCCGGGATGCCAAGGTCGAAGAGATCGCCGTCGATGCTTTGCGGGTCGGTGACATCGTGCTGGTGAAGCCGAACGAGCGTCTGGCCGCGGACGGGTTCGTCATCAAGGGTAAAAGCAGCGTCAATCAAGCACCGATCACAGGCGAGAGCGTGCCGGTGGACAAATCACCCGTCGGGGATGCGACCGTTGCCGCGGAAAAACCCGACCTCGTGGATGCCGAAAACCGTGTCTTTGCCGGTACGATCAACGGCGGCGGTGCCTTAGAAATTCAAGTCACGCGCACGTCGGCGGATTCGACCCTCGCCCGTGTCGTCAAGATGGTGAACGAGGCCGAAACCAACCAATCGCCCACCCAGCGCCTGACCGACCGGTTCGAACGCATCTTTGTACCGGCGGTTCTGGTTCTTGCCGTTGCGCTTTTGTTTGCGGGCTTCGTCGTCGACGAACCTTTCAGCGACACCTTCTATCGCGCCATGGCTGTACTGGTAGCGGCAAGCCCCTGTGCGCTTGCGATCGCGACGCCAAGCGCGGTTCTCAGCGGGGTCGCACGCGCCGCCCGTGGCGGTGTTCTGATCAAAGGCGGTGCCCCGCTCGAAAATCTGGGGCGGCTGACGGCCATCGCCTTCGACAAGACCGGCACACTGACAGAAGGCAAGCCGAAGCTCGTCGATGTGGTGACGGCCGATGACGTAGCGGAAGAGGAGCTTCTGCGGGTGGCGGTTGGGGTCGAGATGTTGAGCGACCATCCCCTCGCCGCTGCCGTTGTCAGGGGTGGACGCGAACGCCTGGGCGATACGCCTGCCGCCGAGTCATTGAACCTGCGCAGCATTACGGGCCGCGGGGTCGTGGCAGACGTCGAGGGCGAGACAACCTACATCGGTAAGGATGACCTGTTCGCGGAGATTGGCGGCCCTGCCATTCCTCCTTCTCTGAAGATCCAAATAGAAGCATTGGAAGCGAACGGCCGCACCACGATGGTTGTTCGCCAAGGCGACCGATATCTTGGCGTGATTGGGCTGATGGATACGCCGCGCGAAGCGGCACCGGCGGTGATAGAGACGCTGCGCACGATCGGCATTCGCCGGATGATCATGATCTCTGGCGACAATCAGCAGGTCGCGGACGCTGTCGCGCGGGCTGTCGGCCTTGACGAGGCACGCGGTGATCTGATGCCCGATGATAAGGTGGAGACGATCAAAAAACTGCGCGCAGAGGCTAAAGTAGCGATGGTTGGCGACGGCGTCAACGACGCTCCCGCGATGGCGAACGCCACAGTCGGCATTGCCATGGGCGCGGCGGGCTCGGATGTCGCGCTGGAAACCGCCGATGTGGCTCTGATGGCGGATAACCTGAACCATTTGCCCTTCGCTGTGGCGTTGAGCCGGTCGACGAGCTCAATCATTCGACAGAACCTGTGGTTCAGCCTGGGCGTTGTTGCCTTGCTGGTTCCCGCGACGATTCTCGGTCTTGGGATTGGACCTGCGGTGGCGGTTCACGAAGGGTCGACTATTGTCGTCGTGTTCAACGCACTGCGCTTGCTCGCATTTCGTTTTGCTCCACCTGTTACACCCGTGGGTAGGGTATCCAATGCGGAAATGTCGGTGTAATCAACCAGACAACAGGAAGCCGTTGCAGGAAGCTCCCAATGAAGTGGATCGAACAAACTCTCGGACCACTCTTCCTGGATGGGGATACAAGGCGTGTTCATTTGTTCGAGCTTCTGCTTGACGTGAATGACGGATTGAAAAAGGCAGGTAATAACACACAATTTACAGGTCATTGGTGCTGGATCATCGGCTGCGCAAACTCCGACGACCGCGCTAGCGGCCTTACATACATGTGTGAAGATTATTATCACAGAATAAGGGGCGGTGTTATCCCGCTCTCTTCCAGAGCCCAACGGGCGCGCCATATATCTGAACGCCGCTCAAGCACCAGATAGTTGCGTTCCGCAATATAGCGCGACTTCTGACCGGGGATACATGGGATTCGGATCGGACACGCCTTGAGCGGCGATTCACCAAATTGTGCAAGGGCCCCCAGAATTCGTGCCCACACCCTTGGCGGGGCGCGATGCGCAATGCCCGAGGCAACCAGCTGGTGTAACCAGCGACCGGCGCCGAGCTTCATCGTGGCACGCGTCGCCAGGTGGATTTCCCCCGAAAGCACCGTGACATCATGGCCGTTGGCAAGCGCCATGTCCCGGATCACCCGAAGCATATCGCACCATTCGTCACGGTGAGCGCGGCTTTGCCACTGATCGCGCAGATCGTCCTCGTATTTCTGCATTTTGGGGATGGCGACCATCAGAGCCTCAAGCACCGACAGGCGTGGACCCAGCAACGGCACGCTGGACATCAGGAACGTGTGACCCTGCACCGGGGTCGAGGCCTCAGCTCGAATCATCTTCCAGCCGCCGTCCCCCATTACCTCGTGGCGCGTACGCTCCGACCTCATATCAGGTGCAAGGAGGCGCAGACCGGCTGTGCGAACACTCCAGCCCAGATGCAGCCCGGCAGGATCGTGGAACCGTTCAGGCAGATCACCATCTACTGCGGCATGCTGAAAGGTCAAAAAACTCTCGCGGGCAACATCAAACAGGATTTGGCCGACCGGTGTGTCGGTCTTCGACCCCGGTAGCGATCCCCAGCCATCGCAAATATCGTGGTCGTCCCACTGCATGAGAGACGGCACGCGCGCGGCGATCCAGACAAATTCCGGCGCACGATAAAGCGCCACGTAGCGCTCCAGGAAGCGTTCGCGCAAATAATGGCGCAAATCGGCAAGATCGGCGCGCGAAGGATCCTTGGGGATATGTTCGGGCCAGTCCTCGCTCAGGGGGTGACCCTCGGTGACTTGGTCAGCATAGACCTGATCGCCACCGTGCAGCAGCAGGGAAAACGGCGCGTTCCGGTGATCTTCTGTCAGGCGTGCCCACATCGCATTGCGCTCGGACCCTTCGCGCTCCAGATCGCCGATTTGCTCGCCGTTGCAGGACACATAGGCGATCCGTATATCGCCTCGAAAATCACTTGCCAAGGAGTAACTTTGGCCGTTCCAGGCATAACAGGACGAGCGGTTTGCGGGCAGGTCGAAGCGTGCTCGCCAAACGGTCATATGATCGTATTCCGCGAGGATTTCCGCTGTATGTACGCCGTGGACCGTTTCGATTGGCTCCGGGCACTCGCCATTGTCCGCAATGAAAAGGACAGAGAGCCGTAACACATATTTCTCGACATGGTCGAGAAAGAGAAGCGGTCCGGTCATGACCGGAGGTTCGGATGTCATGCGCAAGGTGGTTCCGATCAGTCTTCGGGCACTACTGTCGCCGTTGTCCTCGTCGCAGGACAGCGGGTATTGCAATCAGCGCGATCAGCCCTGCAACCCAAACCAGCAGAACGACCGTCTTGACAAGAAAATGAATCGATCCACCCGCCCAGCCGAGCAGCCCCTCAATATTGGCCGCATCACGTAAAGCCGTGGCTTCCTCCCCAAGGCCAAACCACTTCGCAAGCCCCGCTCCGGTATCGGCCAGTGGCCCGGCTGCACCGGAGATCCAGGAGAGGACCGGATCGACCAGCCACCAAGCGCCGAGCGAAAGCGCAGACCATATGACCAGCCCGGCCACGATGACCGAGGTCGGAATATTCAGCACCGGCAGGGCTCTGCGTTCGCGATAGCCGGAATGGTCATCGCCCTCATAATACCCACCCATGTCGCGATACCGTCTGTGTTTGGGTCGCCGGAAAAGATGATGTCCCATGATTTGCTTCCTCTAAGGGTGACGTTCACCTCCGCCAACACAACGTATCGCATCCTTGACCACCAGATGACCGCGGTGCGCGTCAAGGCCCCAGGTCAAAGTCCAGACGTAAGGATCCTGCGCCGCGGTGACACCAGGCAGGCCCATGTCCACCCGAGTTGCGCCGCCTGAACAAACCTGTCTAATCAAAAATTTCCGACAACCAGGACTTGCGGCGATACCCATGTTTGCCATGGCCTCCATGCTTGCCGTAACCGCCGTGCTTGTCATAGCCTCGGGGTTCTGGCTCGCGACGTGGTGGCGGCGCCAGTTCTACGGCACTACGCTCGATGATCTTGTCCAGCTCCCCCCGGTCCAGCCACACGCCCCGGCATTTGGGGCAATAATCAATTTCCACACCTTGTCGATCGGCCATCGTCAGATCAACACTCTCGCATACTGGACATTTCATGAGCTTCTCCTTTAGGTCAATCATCAGGGAAATCATAGTAGCACCATACTCACACCCCTTCACACTTGGGGCAACTAATCAAAATATTCTCCAGCATGTTATCGGCACCAACCATGATTAATTGGTGTGCCCAGAAGCCCCCTGCCCCCATTGAGCAGGTGATCTATTATCTGTTGTGAATCAAGGGGCAGTCTAGGTATCCTGTATTTTCGATCAATACCGATAATTCGACGCGGATTATTCCCACACGGATGAGGTCGCGCCCCATGCAGCCACGCTGTTGCCGGAAACCACGATCCAGCTCTTTGACTTCATGTAAAATTGTGCACCTGCCATTAATTTAAGTCTGGTGTTGCACCACAAATAGAATTCCGAGGGCGAGAGACCAAGCATAGAGTAAGCTGAATACAGCAGATACACCTTTATACATAGACACCAAACGAGGTCGATCCAATGAGTCATGATCATGTGCATATGCGCCCAGAGACCAAGGATAAACGCGTTGCTATAGCCATCTGGGCGAACGGCTTTCTTACCCTCGCCCAGATTGGGGGAGGTATCTTTGCCGGCAGTCTCGCCCTTATCGCGGACGCCTTGCATAACTTCTCTGACATGGCCTCACTCGTCATCGCGTTCGCGGCGCAAAAAATTGCGCGCCGCCAGGCTGACGCAAGGATGACCTTTGGCTACGGACGCATTGAAATCGTTGCAGCTCTCATCAACTACACTACCTTGATCATTATCGGGATCTACCTGGTTTACGAAGGTGGCATGCGGATAATCGATCCTCCAGAGGTAAAGGGCTGGTGGGTCGTCTGGCTTGGTGGTATCGCTCTGGCTGTGGACGCCTTGACAGCGTTGCTCACCTATTCGATGCAGAAAGACAGCGTCAATATCCGTGCACTGTTTCTTCACAATCTGTCGGATGCACTCGCGTCGG
Organism: Yoonia sp.; assembly: GCA_047627695.1. Lineage (GTDB taxonomy): Bacteria > Pseudomonadota > Alphaproteobacteria > Rhodobacterales > Rhodobacteraceae > Yoonia. The sequence continues at coordinate 8,845 of JBLHTS010000138.1, forward strand.
TCGCCGTGGTCATTGGCGGGACTCTTATTTTGCTCTACGACATGCGCTGGGTTGATCCTGCCATCACCATCGGTATCGCGGGCTATATTCTCTACCTGGGCCTGACAGAAATCGGCGGCACCATCAGAACACTCATGCTGGGTAGCCCGGTGGACATCGATACCGATGCCGTCATTGTTGCCCTCTCCAACATCGAAGGCGTTATCGACCTTCACCATGTGCATTTTTGGCAGATGGGCGAACACGATGCCTCGCTGGAGGCCCATGTGATTATCGAGGAAAGTGCATGGGATCAGCTTGAGAATATCAAGTACAGGATAAAACAGGCTCTGGCGCAGGAATTCAACATCAGTCATTCAACACTGGAATTCGAGCACCCGGACCACGTGCACAAGGATGCCCACACCTATGGGCATGGTTAAGAGAAAGATTCTCCGCAAGCATCGGCGAGAGCGGAGACTATTTCAATAGGCAGCCCAGGCGCGGAATTTTGCCGGCATGAATCCGAGCAGCGAGAAAGGACCAGAGACTAATAGCGCAGTTGCAGAATTCGCCGGGCGCCATT
>JBLHTS010000139.1:0-9379 GCA_047627695.1 Yoonia sp.
TTCTGGCAATCCACTGACCGGCGCTTGGCAAGACGCCGTTCGCTTCAATAGCGCGGGCGGCGTTTTACTGGACGACGGGCAGATTGTGGCGACAGGTGATGGGCACACCCTCAAGCAAGCGCACCCGCAGGCCATGGTCACCGACTATGGCGACGCGTTGATCACTGCCGGGTTTGTCGATGCACATATGCACTATCCCCAGACCGGTATGATCGCCAGTTGGGGGAAGCAGCTGATTGACTGGCTGAACACCTATACTTTTCCAGAAGAATCCCGCTTTAGCGACAAAACTTATGCTGACGATGTGGCGAGCCGTGCGCTAGATCTTGCCCTGGCGCATGGGACAACCACCCTGACCAGCTTTTGCACGATCCACCCACAAAGTGTGGATGCGTTCTTTGAGGCGGCATCTGCGCGCAACATGGCTGTAATCGCAGGCAAAACATGCATGGATCGCAACGCGCCTGATGCCTTACGTGACACCGCGAAGACTGCCTATGATGACAGCAAGGCTTTGCTTGAAAAATGGCATGGGCAGGGTCGCGCGACATATGCGATCACGCCGCGGTTTTCGCCTACGTCCACACCGGATCAATTGGCGGCTTTGGGCGCCCTTTGGGCCGAATACCCGGACTGCATGATGCAGACACACCTTAGTGAACAACTGCCTGAAATCGCCTGGATGCATGAATTGTTCCCTGACGCGCGTGACTATCTGGATACCTATGAAGCCTTCGGATTACTGGGAACTAACGGCCTTTACGGGCATGCGATCCACCTAGAAGACCGCGAAATTGCAAGGTTGTCAGAACTGGGTGCGGCAGTCGTGCATTGCCCAACATCGAACACCTTTATCGGATCAGGGCTATTTGATCTGATGGGATTGGCAAAAGCATCCGTTTCCATCGGACTGGCAACTGATACAGGTGGCGGATCGTCATTTTCGATGTTGCGCACGATGGCCGCAGCTTATGAAATCGGGCAGTTGCGTGGAACAGCATTGCATCCTGCACAGTTAATGTGGCTGGCGACCGAAGGGTCTGCTGACGCGTTGAAAATGGCAGGCAAAATTGGCCATCTTGGGGCCGGAGTCGCCGCAGACATCACCGTGCTTGATTTGGCCTCAACGCCTGCAATCGCGCAACGCAGCAGAAGGGCCGCTGACATCTGGGACGCGTTGTTCCCCACCATCATGATGGGCGATGACCGCGCCATCAAAGATGTCTGGATCGCTGGAAAACGCTGGACCGCCTAGCAGCCAGACGAAAGTTTCATCACCCACGTATCACCCACGCGGCCAAGCCCATAGTCGGTATAGCGCGGGCGTAACAAATTGACGCGGTGACCTGGCGAAGCGCGCCAGTCAGCAAAGACTTCTTGTTCGGACTTTTGGCCTTGCGCGATATTCTCGGCCCCTGCCCGCAAGTTGCAACCAGCGGCATTGGCGCGCGCTTTAAGGTTTCTGCCATTGGGACCACCCACAGAACTATGCGAAAAATAGCCGCGGTTTTCCATATCCTGCGCATGTGACTGTGCAGCACGGGTCAGAATCGCATTCTCTTGCAATGGCCCCAAACCTTGCGTGGCACGGAACGCATTGTAGGTCTTGCCAAAATCAGAGGTCGGCATCACCAATGTCCGCGTAACCTGCACAGGTGTCGCGTCCGCTGGTGGCGGAATATAAACAACACAGCCCGCGAGTGTCAGCAAGATTAAAGCAATAAAACCGGATTTCATAACGCACCTCGACAAAGTGAGTGAGCGTCTAACATATCGGCCAAAAGTGACGAAAGCTTGAACCCTCTTAGCCTTCGGCAAGTTTCCGCGCCAAAGCGTTTTGCCGTGCGATAGCTTGGCCCATATCAATTGATGTTATGCGCCCTTCGGCGACGATCTGACGACCTTCGACAAATAGGGCATCCACCTTTGTTGGTCCTGCCAACAACAGCGCCGCCGGATCCCAAGAGCCCGCGTTTTCAACACCATTCGCATCCCAAATCGCAAGATCAGCGCGCATACCAACAGCGATCTGACCGCAATCATCGCGGCCCAACACCTGCGCACCGCCGCGTGTGGCGATCTCTAGCGCTTCGCGGGCCGACATCGTATCGGCACCGTTCTGAACGCGTTGCAGCAACATCGCCTGCCGTGCTTCGGACACCAAATTGCCCATATCGTTACTCGCAGAGCCATCCACACCCAAGCCGACCTTCACACCCGCATCGCGCATCGCACGAACCGGAGCAATACCGGACCCAAGCCTGCAATTGGAACACGGGCAATGCGCCACGCCAGTGCGGGAACGTGCGAAAAGGCTAATCTCTTGCGCGTCCAGCTTCACGCAATGCGCGTGCCAAACGTCGTCGCCAGTCCAGCCAAGATCCTCGGCATACTGACCAGGCCGGCAGCCGAATTTTTCAAGCGAATAAGCGATATCTTCTTCGTTTTCAGCCAGATGGGTGTGCATCATCACGCCTTTGTCGCGGGCCAATATGGCCGCGTCGCGCATGAGATCTCGTGACACTGAAAACGGGCTACAAGGGGCCACGCCAACGCGCACCATCGCCCCAGGATTAGGATCGTGGAAGGCGTCGATTACACGAATACTGTCGTTAAGGATCGCGGCTACGTCCTCGACCAAGGCATCGGGGGGGAGACCGCCATCGCTCTCGCCGATACTCATTGCGCCGCGTGTGGCGTGAAAGCGCAAACCGACTTCGTTTGCCGCAGCAATAGTGTCGTCCAACCGCGCCCCGTTAGGGTATAAGTAAAGGTGATCCGAGGTCTGCGTGCAGCCAGAAAGCGCCAATTCAGCAAGGCCAATTTGGGCAGAAACGAACATCTCTTCTGGCCCAAAACGTGCCCAGATCGGATAAAGCCGCTGAAGCCAACCAAACAGCAACGCATCCTGTGCACCGGGCACAGCGCGGGTCAGCGTTTGATACAAGTGGTGGTGGGTATTCACCAATCCGGGGGTGACGATCTTGCCCCGGGCAGAAAACACCGTTGCCCCGTTGGCCAGCAAATCATGGGCAATTTCGGCAATTATGCCATCCTTGATCAAGATATCTGCACCCTGCAATTCACGGCGCGTATCATCCATGGTCAACATGACATCAGCGTTTTTAATCAGAACCTTAGTCATCGTTGACCTCCCGTAATATCGCCAAAGCCTCGGCATGGACACCCGCATTTGCAGCGGCGATGATGCTGCCACCGTCATGTGCGGGTCCGCCTTGCCAGTCCGTCACAATCCCGCCTGCGGCCTGCACGACGGCGATTGGCGCATGGACATCATATGAATTTAGCCCTGCCTCGATCACCAGATCGATCTGCCCAACAGCCAAAAGTGCGTAGCCATAACAATCCAGGCCATAGCGCGTCAGTCGCGCCTGCCTTGCCACGGCATGAAACGCGCGTTCTTCGGTTTTGGTCCCTACTTCGGGGAAAGTCGTGACAACCGTGGCCTCTGACAGCTTTCGGGCCGGGCGCGTTGCCAACGCGGCTTGGCCCATCGGTCCGTCAACTGTGGCTAAGCCAAACCCGCCGACGAAGCGTTCTTTGATGTAGGGTTGGTCAATAATGCCGAACAAGGGACCCTGCGCGTCCGACACCGCGATCAAAACGCCCCAGGTCGGGGTGCCACTGATATAGCCACGTGTGCCGTCAATCGGATCAAGCACCCAAGTCAGACCAGACGTGCCTGCCTTACTATCGAACTCTTCGCCCAAGATGGCATCGTCGGGCCGCAGTTGCGCCAACAGGTCGCGCATCGCCTTTTCGGCCCCACGATCCGCGATTGTAACAGGATCGAAACCTTCTGTTTTCTTGTTATCAGCAGCCAATCCAGGCGTGCGAAAATGGCTCAAAGTTACAGGCCTAGCCGCATCGGCAAGCGCGTGAGCGACGCGCATCAGCTCTGTTTGGGTCTTTTGATCAACAGACATGATTGGATCCTCGCGCTGCGCCGCACCTGCCCTTTGCGGTAGCGCGGCGCAGCCAGCAAGGTCAAGAGCGGCGCTAGACGGCTTCGCTTAGAACACGGGCCAGATCGAACAGGCGTCGGCGCTGGTTTTCAGGAATTCCGTAGTAAGACCGCAGCAATTCAAGGGCTTCTTTATCCGTCAGAATGTCTCCAGGCATGTCTGATTTGCTGGTGACAGAAGGTACGCCTTCGTCCAGACCCTCGAAAAAGAATGCGACATCAACATTGAGAACCTTGGAGATATCCCACAGGCGCGATGCGCTGACGCGATTCATCCCGGTCTCATATTTTTGTATTTGCTGGAACTTGATGCCGACAGCTTCTGCAAGCTGCTGCTGTGTTGTTCCGTTCATCCACCGGCGATGGCGGATGCGCTTGCCGACGTGGACATCAACTGGGTGTTTCATTTCGTTTCCTCACAATGAACGCGTATAACTCAAAAAAAATTGGTGGCAGGAAAATGACTTCAAACACAAGCCGTCCTGATCTCCTGTAAAGCATGACACCCATAACACAAAACACGCAACGGTTGCAGTATTTATCCTGACCTTTTGGACAGGTTCACCCCATCACTTTTATGAAACTCCTCCCCAAACGTCACTGTTGCTATGCTCAGGTTATGCCATGATACCTCTGAAGAACCTGTTAATTCCAAAGGATTCTCAAGCAATGCGCGCATTCCAAGTCACTACATTCGATCAACCCGCCATGGTCATTGACTGCCCCGAACCTGTTGCTGGCGCAGGTGAAGTCTTGCTGAACATCGCAGCCTGCGGGCTGAATTTCGCTGATTTGTTGATGGCCAAGGGCAGTTACCAAGATACACCAAAGCCCCCCTTTACCCTAGGGATGGAAGTTTGCGGCACCGTTATCGCCCACGGACCCGGCGTGACTGGCCCCGCAATCGGCACACGTGTTGCAGTCTTTGGTGGGCAAGGGGGTATGGCGGAAAAGGGTGTTTTTCCTGCGGCTTTATGCCGGCCTGTGCCCCACACAATGGACGAAGCAACCGCCGCCGGTTTTATGGTGGCCTATGGTACGTCGCACCTTGCGTTGACGCGGCGCGCGCATTTACATAAAGCTGAAACGCTTTTGGTTTTGGGTGCTGCGGGCGGCGTCGGCCTTACGGCTGTCGAAGTGGGCAAGGCAATGGGCGCCACCGTGATCGCCGTGGCGCGCGGGGCCGATAAGTTGGCCGTTGCTAAAGCCGCAGGCGCCGACCATCTGATCGACAGTTCCACCCAAGACATCAAAGCCGAAGTCAAAGCATTGGGTGGGGCCGATGTGGTCTATGACCCGGTTGGCGGGGATGCCTTCAAGGCGGCATTAGGAGCGTGTAACCGCGAGGCGCGCGTCGTCGTGATCGGATTTGCCAGCGGCGAAGTTCCGCAAATTCCCGCGAATATCATTCTGGTCAAAAACATCACTGTCATTGGGTTTTACTGGGGGGGCTATCTGAAATTCAATACCGCAGCCCTAACCGAAAGCCTTGCGGAATTGATGGCTTGGCACGCAGAGGGCATGCTGAAGCCTCATATCAGCCACAAAATACCATTGGCCGATGCAGCACAAGCCCTTGAACTGCTACGCAGCCGCAAGTCCACGGGAAAAGTCGTCGTTATGCCGTGACAAGCTGCGGAATGACTGGTGGAGCAGCATAGCACCGCTGAATGATGTTAGCCATCGCCACGCTGGGATGATCTTCTGATTTCAGCAAATAAAGGTTGATGTTCTGCGGCTTCAGGTCCGGCAGTATACCACCATGGTCGATGACTTCGGAGTGTGGCGGTAGACTGCCTTTCAACGCCACGCTAACGGCCAGATCGGCACTGACGGCGGCCTCGATTGCGTTGTCCATCTCCGAATCGACGGCCATGTGCCACTCAATCCCGTTCCGGTTGAGAGCTTGCAGCACACCACTGCGGAAAATGCAGATGCTGCAAAAGGCCACTGGCAAGGGTGATTTGCGCCATGCTTGCCCATCCACTGCACCAACCCATTGCAGCGGTAATTCCACCAGCACCTGCCCGCCCGCACCGCAGGTTTCTTCGGTAGTCAGGATCAAATCAACCTCGCCACGACCGAACATATCAAGCAACTTGCGCGTCGGCGCAGAGATCAGGCGCACATGCATGCGTGGGAACTCTGCCGCAAAGCGTTTCAAGACAACAGGGACGGCCGGATAAATAATGTCATGCGGCACGCCGAGTTTCAGTTCACCCTCAAACTCGGTTGCCGTGAGACGGTTGAGAACCTCGTCGTTGGTTTTGAGCATCTTGCGCGCGTAGCCCACAAGCTGTTCGCCTGCGGGAGTCAATCCAATGGTCCTTGCAGAGCGATCCAAAAGCGAAAGGTTGAGCGATTCCTCCAAGCGCTTGAGCTGCATCGACACCGCCGATTGTGTCAGGTTCAGCATACCCGCCGCGCGGGTCACGCCGCCCGTATCAGCAACAGCCACAAAAGAGCGTAGCGCGGTCAGGTCTAAATTTCGGGCCATATCACAATCCTTGATATTAGATCTCAATAACATTCATTTTTATTGTGCCATACCTCGCCCTATACATCAAGCATAAGAATATAAAAAATCGAATACATCACGAAAGAGAATGATATGAACCTCTCCATCCAAAACATCCAAGTCCAGTCCGCCTGCCAGTCGAAAAAACCAACTTTGCGTCATCGGGTCAGCACTTTTCTAGAAATTGCGCGACAGCGTCGTGATCTTGCAGCACTGGACGCGCATATGCTTGTCGACATCGGTGTAACACGGTCCGAAGCCATCGCGGAAAGCCAGAAAGCTGTCTGGAACGCGCCACTTCACTGGCGCTAATGCAGACCAATCAGCGGTGACCTGCGACATTCCCGCCCAAAACGATCAGAAATGCGGAATTTGCTGCACATAGTCTTGAATAAAGACTGATTCCTGCCAATATCTTCCTTAACGATGCCGGTTAACGGCGCCGCTGTTTATTTTGGAGGTCTCAATGGCTCAATATGATACAATTAGAACGGTCGGCGGAGTACGCACGGCCGATATCGATGCGGGCCTACGCGCCCACATGAACAAGGTCTACGGCACAATGTCCGTAGGCATGCTGATTACATTCGCAGTTGCGTGGGCCGTCGGCACATCGCCTGCGCTGCTGGGTCTGTTCCGCAACCCCGTCACGCTTTCCCCCAATATCCTTGGCTGGATCGTGATGTTCGCACCGCTTGCGATGATTTTCGGCTTTGGTGCGATGATTAATCGTTTCTCTGCCGCAGCCGCGCAGACGTTCTTTTATGCGTTCGCCTCCATTATGGGTCTGTCGATGGCATGGATTTTCGTCGCGTTCACTGGCTTTTCGATTGCTCAGGTCTTCCTGATCACGTCGATCGCCTTCGCGGGTCTAAGCCTCTATGGCTACACCACGAAGAAAGACATCTCTGGTTGGGGCACCTTCCTGATCATGGGTGTGATTGGTCTGGTCGTCGCGATGATCGTCAACATCTTCTTGCAGTCCCCTGCAATCATGTTTGCGATTTCAATATTGGGTGTCCTGATCTTCGCTGGTCTGACTGCCTATGACACACAGAAGATCAAGAACGATTACCTCGAACACGCGGCAACTGGCGACAAGGAATGGTTGGCAAAGTCTGCGATTATGGGTGCGTTGAAACTGTACCTCGACTTTATCAACATGTTCATGTTCTTGCTGCAGTTGTTCGGTAACCGCGAATAGACTTTTAAATATCTCTAGTGATTGGGGGCTGATGGCAACATCAGCCCCTTTTTGTTTGTGAAAGTGAATATCCGACCATGACCCTGCCCATCACGTCCATTGCCGCGCTCTTCGCGGGTCTGTTGATCCTACTTCTAACGCTCAAGGGTTGTGCAGCTGCGCAGGCGCGACGGTGTCGTCTTGGGTGACACAATGACAACCGCACACTTGCAAAAGCCATCAGGGGCCATGCCAACGCGGTAGAGCAGCTACCGATAGCCCTGATCATGATGGGGCTGTCAGAGGCGCAGGGCGCCGCGTTGCCCCTGCTTGCCTGTGCTGCCGTCCTCTTGATTGCCGGACGGGTCATGCATGCGGTTTATTTTGCGATCCACGGCACACATTGGCGGCTGCGGGCCTATGGCATGTTGCTCACCATGATTGCGCAGGGCGCACTCTTGGTGATCTTGTTCTTGGCGCTGATCACCTAAAAGCCGCAAGGGTTTACTTTGCCTATCATCCGCAAGTCCGACGTTCCTATCGATAGCCCACAAATGCCTGATGCACTGGGTAGCTATACTGCGGCCCTTTATAGCGATGCTGGCGGCTTGACGCAGTTTGGCGCTTTCACCGAAACCTTACCCCCCGGATCGCGTTCCTCCTTCAAGCACTGGCATGAAATCGAGGACGAATTCATTCTTGTTATTGCCGGTACGGTAACATTGCATGAAGGCGATACAGTCACTCAAATGGAAGTCGGGGATGCCGCTTGTTTTCAGGTATGTGCCGCGATTGGTCATTACCTCGAAAACGCAAACGATACTGATATGACCTATCTGGTCGTCGGCACACGCAGCCCGCACGACGTGGTCACTTATCCCGATCATAATCACAGCCAGATCTTTGACCGTCGTACAAAAGTGCGAACCCATCAGAAACTTGATGCCAGCCGGCTGATCCGCCCAAAGGGTAATTCGCAACAAAAAAGCCGCACTCGAAGAGTGCGGCTTAATTACTGTCAAATCCAGCAGATCAATTACTTGATCTTTCCTTCCTTATATTCCACGTGCTTGCGCACAACGGGGTCGTACTTATTAACGACCATTTTTTCGGTCATTGTACGGGCGTTCTTTTTGGTGACGTAGAAATGCCCGGTCCCCGCGGTGGAGTTCAGGCGGATCTTGATGGTGGTCGGCTTCGCCATGTCTCATCTCTCCTGGTTGCGGGCCTTATGCGGCACATCGCATGAATGTCATTGAAGCTGCCTTTTACCCTCGCGGGGGGCCGAGTCAACCGGAAAGGTGGCGCGCGCGGGAATTAGGCGTGGGGGCAACCATCACGGTACAAACGCCCCCTATTTATCCTTGCACCAACCACAGGCACTCTCTTGCCCGCCATTTTCGGCTATGGCGCTCCAGTATCGGCCCGTTTCTTCTTGTATGTCAGCGGCTATCTGAATCGAAAAGGCTTCGCCTTGTTTGAAGGCTGGTCCGCCATTCGGCCCAATGCACGGAATGCCTGCGACCGTGAATTCAACCGTCAGTACATCCCCCGCCTCGCCTTACGCGATAATCGGCAGGAGCCTTAAGTATTGCCGTGACAGCGCTTTCGGGAAAAATACTGGCATAGAAGCGTGCGGCTACTTCGGCGTCCTTGTCATACCAGATGCATATTGTGTTCTTAGCGGCGGTCA
>JBLHTS010000140.1:0-9345 GCA_047627695.1 Yoonia sp.
TTGCGGCCTGACCTGTTGCGGCCTGCAGTTGTTCGGCTTCGACTGCGTTCAGGATCAGGAAATCGATGTGCGGAAGTACCGCCTGCACCCGCACAGCATCAAAAGGTGCTGCGGCATAGGCCACTTTCAACCCTAGCTTTTTGCCCATCGCGGCGGCAGTGCGTTGCAGGTTAGTTTCATTCTGAATTACCAGCCAATCGCCGGTGCTTGCCTCTGCCATAGCCGCTTGCAAAGTTGCTTGCGGTATCTCGGAATTTGCGCCTGGATGAAGCATGATCGCGTTTTCGCCGTGAGGATCGACCATGATAATCGCGTGGGCGGTTTCAGTGTCTAACACAGAGATATTTCGGGTATCGACGCCATATTCAAGTAGTCGTTCGATCGCCCAGCGCCCGTCTTCCCCTACCGCGCCAATGTGGTGCACATGAGCCCCGGCGCGGGCCGCTGCGACCGACATATTTGTCCCCTTCCCGCCCAGAAATGTCTGGCGGTTGGTAGACGACAATGTCTCGCCGGGGGCGGGAATATGCGGGACGCTATAGACGATATCCGCGTTGATTGATCCAAGATTCCAAATCGCCATCAGTCGACCCTGCAGGCTGCAATCACAGCCATATTCAATATATCATTCGCCGTCGATACGGTCGAACATATCTGCACGGGCTTTCCTACACCTGAAAGAATCGGGCCGATCACTGTTGCCCCTGCCATTTCCTGCAAAAGCTTCACCGAGATCGAAGCAGAGTGCCGCGCTGGTACAACCAACACGTTCGCCGGACCAGTCAACCGCTGAAATGGATAGTTCTCCTGCGCTTTTGGGTTCAACGCGACGTCCACTGTCATTTCACCTTCGTATTCGAAATCTGCCTTGCGCGCGTCCAGAACCTTGGGTGCTTGGTGCATTTTTTCGGCGCGTTCTGACACCGGATAGCCGAAAGTTGAGAACGACAAGAACGCGACGCGTGGCTCTAGCCCTAGTTCGCGGGCAACATAGGCGCCACGCTCTGCGATATCAGCCAAATCGTTCTCATCCGGCCATTCATGCACCAACGTATCGGTAATCAACACGATGCGACCTTTATGCAAAACGGCCGTCACGCCAACAGCACCATCATGGGGTTGCGCATCGAATACATGGTTTATCAGCTCAAGCACATGGGCGGACTTGCGCGTGGCGCCTGTGACCATGCCGTCAGCGTGCCCGTGCGCCAACATAAGTGCCGCAAAAACATGGCGATCACGTGCTGCAAGGCGGTGGACGTCTTGAGTATCAAAGCCTTTGCGCTGCAACCTTTCGTAAAGAAACGCCTTATATGTATCCAGATGCGGCGTATTCGCGGCGTTCACAACGGTTAGTTCCCCTACAGCATCGGCCAGACCCTCTGCGGTTAGCTTCGCCTTTACGTCGTCTAAACGACCAACAATCAGGGCTTTGCCCATACCAGCACGTTGATACATGACCGCAGCACGCAGTACGCGTGGATCATCCCCTTCGGCAAAGACGACGGTGGATTGGTTGGCGCGCGCGCGCGCATTCAAGCTGCGCAGGATTGATTGCGTCGGATCCATGCGGGATTTGAGGGATAGCTCGTAGGCTTCCATATCCACGATTGGCCGACGCGCCACACCGGTTTTCATACCCGCTCGGGCAACAGCTGTCGGAATACGGTGAATAAGGCGCGGATCGAACGGGGTCGGAATGATGTAATCGCGCCCAAACTTAAGCTTTTTGCCGTAGGCCATTGCAACTTCGTCAGGCACGTCTTCGCGGGCAAGCGCCGCAAGAGCCTCGGCGCAGGCGATCTTCATCTCGTCGTTGATAGCACGCGCATGAATGTCGAGAGCGCCGCGAAAGAGGTACGGAAACCCAAGGACATTGTTCACCTGATTTGGGTAGTCGCTACGCCCTGTGGCGACGATTGCGTCTTCGCGCACGGCATGCGCGTCCTCTGGTGTAATCTCCGGATCAGGGTTTGCCATAGCGAAGATAACAGGGTTTTTAGCCATGTTAGACACCATTTTTTGCGTCACAGCCCCTTTGGCGCTGACGCCGAGGAACACGTCGCAACCCTTCATTGCGTCAGCAAGCGTGCGGGCGGTCGTATTCGCCGCGTGCGCCGATTTCCACTGGTTCATCCCCTCGGTTCGGCCTTGGTAAATAACGCCTTTGGTATCAGCCATAATGCAATTGTCGTGCTTGGCACCCATCGCTTTGAGCAATTCAAGACACGCGATGCCGGCAGCGCCGGCCCCGTTCAGAACGATTTTCACGTCCTCGATCTTCTTACCTGAAATATACAGCGCGTTCAGCAATCCTGCCGCGCAGATCACGGCCGTGCCGTGCTGGTCATCATGAAAAACAGGGATATCCATCTGCTCTTTAAGGGCTTGCTCGATAATGAAACACTCAGGCGCTTTGATGTCTTCCAGGTTGATGCCGCCAAAGGTCGGGCCCATCAGCTTAACGGCTTTGATAAATTCCTCAGGGTCTTCGGTATCCAATTCAATGTCGATCGAGTTTACGTCTGCGAAGCGTTTGAACAGGACCGACTTTCCCTCCATCACGGGCTTGCTGGCCAACGCACCAAGGTTGCCAAGACCCAACACCGCTGTTCCGTTCGAAATCACAGCGACCAAGTTGCCCTTGTTGGTGTAATCATAAGCGGTCGCAGGGTTTTCTGCGATTTCCTCGCAGGGGATCGCGACGCCGGGGGAATAGGCCAAGGACAGGTCACGCTGGGTTGTCATTGGAACGGTCGCCTGAATCTCCCACTTGCCTGGGCTTGGGTGCATATGGAATTGCAGCGCATCCTCGCGGGTAAGTTTATTCTTTGGCATTGGATCCCCCCATTTCAGTCTACAAAACATAACGGTATCGACACCCCACCCGCAACGGATTCATTTCGGGGTTTCGTCGCTAACATGGGCTGCTAATGTGCCAGCGATATCCTTGGGGGATGCATGAGCAGTTCAAACAACACGGTTACGCCCATGATGGCACAATATCTGGAGATTAAAGCAGCGCATCCCGATGCATTGCTGTTTTATCGCATGGGCGACTTCTACGAGATGTTCTTTGATGATGCCGTCGCAGCGGCTACCGCGCTGGATATCGCGCTGACCAAGCGCGGCAAGCACGACGGTGCGGACATTCCCATGTGCGGTGTTCCCCATCATGCGGCCGAAGGGTATTTCTTGACGCTGATTCGCAAAGGCTTTCGCGTGGCCGTTTGCGAACAGATGGAAAGCCCCGCCGAGGCGAAAAAACGCGGGTATAAAGCAATCGTCAGGCGCGAGGTTGTGCGGCTGGTCACTCCCGGCACGTTGACCGAAGATTCTTTGCTGGATGCGCGCCGCCATAACTATTTGGCGGCCTTTCACATTATCCGCGACGAGGGCGCATTGGCGTGGGTCGATATCTCAACGGGTGCGTTTCATGTGATGCCTTGCAAGGGCGCGCAGTTGGGGCCTGAACTGGCCAGATTGACGCCACGCGAAGTGATTGTCGTTGACGGATCAGGGGCAAGTTGGGCCGGAATAGTGTCTGATTCAGGGGCCGCCTTGACCACGTTAGGTGCTTCGGCCTTTGATAGCACTGCGGGCAGCAAGCGTCTTTGTGGGCTGTATAAAGTTGGCTCTCTTGATGCGTTTGGTGAATTTAGTCGCGCCGAGGTAGCAGCGATGTCTGCTGTGGCCGAATACCTTGAGATTACACAGCGCGGAAACCTGCCTTTGTTGCGCCCGCCTGTCCAGGAATGCCAGTCGGCGGCGATGCAAATTGATGCCGCCACGCGGCGATCGCTGGAGCTGACGCATGTAATGAATGGCGGGCGACAAGGGTCGCTGCTGCACTGTGTTGACCGGACCGTTACATCAGGCGGTGCGCGATTGCTGGAACGGCGCTTGGCCTCGCCTTCTTGCGCGGCCAAAACCATTGCTGCTCGGCAAGAATCTTTGCAGTTTCTTGTGGAACAATCCCGTTTGACGGAGGATCTGCGCGACACCTTGCGCGGCGTGCATGATCTGGACCGTGCTTTGTCACGTTTGGCATTGGATCGGGGTGGTCCGCGGGATATGATGGCCATTCGGAATACGATTGGGCAAGCCGGATTGCTGGTAGAGCGGTTGGTTGATGACCTGCCTTCTATTCTGGCGGATGCCGCGAGAGATTTAACAGGACATGAAGGTCTGTTGACGCTTTTGGACGAAGCACTTGTCGCCGAACCACCGCTGCTGTCGCGTGACGGGGGCTTTATCGCACCCGGTTATGACGTTGATCTGGATGAAGCGCGAACTTTGCGCGATGAAGGCCGTTCCGTAATTGCCGGGATGCAGGCCAACTATATCGAAAAATCAGGCATCGGGGCACTGAAAATAAAGCATAACAATGTGTTGGGCTACTTTATCGAAACGACTGCCACCCATGCCGAAAAAATGATGGCCGCACCCCTGAACGAGGTCTTCATTCACCGTCAAACAACGGCCAATCAGGTCCGCTTTACCACTGTTGAACTTTCAGAGATTGAAACACGCATTCTGAACGCGGGTGGACGCGCGCTTGAAATCGAAAAGCGGCTCTATTCATGCCTAACAGATGCTATTGTTGCTCAAGCTGGACAGCTAGACGCGCTAGCGCGGGCGTTGTCCGAGGTTGATTTGACCGCTGCGTTGGCGCATCTGGCGGTTGCCGAAAACTGGGTTCAGCCTGTCGTTGATGACAGCCGCGCGTTTGAGATCACTGGCGGACGGCATCCAGTGGTCGAGGCTGCACTGCAAAGGGACGGCACGCCCTTTATCGCCAATGACTGCGGCTTAACGGACGCGCCAATTTGGCTGCTGACCGGTCCTAACATGGCGGGTAAATCGACGTTCTTGCGCCAGAACGCCCTGCTTGCGATCTTGGCGCAGATGGGCAGCTTTGTTCCGGCAACGAAGGCGCATATCGGTATTGTCAGCCAGATTTTCAGCCGCGTCGGCGCGTCGGACGATCTGGCTAGGGGGCGATCCACCTTTATGGTCGAGATGGTCGAAACCGCCGCGATCTTGAACCAAGCGGATGACCGCGCGCTGGTAATTTTAGATGAAATCGGGCGAGGCACCGCAACATATGACGGATTGTCGATTGCTTGGGCCACGTTGGAGCATTTGCACGACGTCAACCGTTGTCGGGCGCTGTTTGCCACGCATTATCACGAGATGTCGGCGCTTTCAGCCAAGTTGGATGGCGTTGAAAACGCCACAGTGACCGTCAAAGAATGGGACGGCGACGTGATTTTTCTGCACGAGGTTAAGCGTGGCACGGCAGATCGCAGCTACGGCGTGCAAGTCGCACGTTTGGCCGGCCTGCCGCAGGTGGTTGTGGAACGCGCAAAGGTCGTCTTGGAGGCGCTTGAAAAGGGCGAACGTGAAGGCGGCGGATCGCGCAAGGCCATCATCGACGATCTACCGCTTTTTTCGGCGACACCAACGCCGCCGCCAGCAAAAACCAAAAAGTCACTTGTGGAAGAACGCTTAAAGGGCGTCTTGCCGGATGATTTAACCCCCAAAGACGCCCTTGCTTTGATCTATGAACTGCAGGATCTGGCCGCGCGGGATTAAGACGCAGGTGTAGATGAAACGCCAACTTGCGCAGGGCGCAGCAGACGGTCATGCAGCATGAAACCTTCGGCAGCGACCTGAATAATCTCACCTGCTTTGGTGCCCGGAACCGGTGCTTCGAACATAGCTTGGTGCTGCTTTGGATCGAATTTATCACCGACTTCAGGCACAATAGGGTCGATTCCGTGCCTTTTGAAAACACTGATTAATTCGCGCATTGTCAGCTCTACGCCTTCGAGCAGCGCTGCATTTACAGCCTTCTCGCTGTCCTCTGCGGACAGCAACGCACGACGCATGTTGTCATAAACCGGCAGAATATCGCGGGCGAGTTTCGAGCCGCCATAGTTTTCAGCCTCGCGGCGATCACGCTCTGACCGTTTGCGGGTGTTTTCCGTATCCGCCAAGGCGCGCATGAATTTGTCACGATAGTCGTCTCGCTCTGCACGCAGTGCTTCGATTTCGTCGAAGGTTTCGGCGGCTGCGTCAAAATCGATTTCGTCGCCTTCTGCTGCGAGTTCATCAAGGCTTTGCAATAGTTCGTCTTTCTCAGACATCAATTTTCCTTCACGAGCGGTCGGCAATCATCTTGCTAACAAGCTTTGCGGTATAATTTACGATTGGTACGATACGTCCATAATTCAGGCGGGTCGGGCCAATCACCCCAACCGCGCCAATAATCTTACGGTCGGCGTTCATATAAGGGGAAACGACGAGAGATGAACCCGAAAGTGAGAACAATTTGTTCTCTGAGCCAATAAAAATGCGCACGCCTTCGCCTTCTTCGGTCAAATCAAGGAATTGGGCGATGTCACGCTTGCGTTCAAGGTCGTCAAAGAGGCTGCGAATGCGGGCAAGATCCGCCTCGTTTTCATTGTCACCCAGCAGGTTACCGCGACCGCGCACGATTAAACGCTCAGTCATTTTACCTTCGTTTTCCCAGAGGGCAAAGCCGTCTTTGACCAGTTCAGCGGCCAAAATATCGATTTCCTGCCTGCGTGAAACGATTTCACGACTTATAACAGCGCCAAGTTCGGACAAAGTGTGTCCCGCGGCAATTGCGTTTAGGAAATTCGCCGCCTCGCGCATCGAAGACGGAGTTTGGCCGGGTGGCGGCGTGAAAACACGATTTTCAACATGGCCGTCGGCAAAAACCAGAACAACAAGCGCACGTTCCGGCGATAGCGAGACAAATTCGATATGTTTGATCGCCGCTTCATGCTTGGGCGTCAGAACAAGGCTGGCGCCATGTGTAACACCAGACAGTGCCTGCCCTACCTGATCCAGCATAGAGGTCACGTCTTGGTCGTTGCTGGTCAGTGTGCGGTCTATTTTCTGGCGGTCTTCACCGTCTAAATCACCGACCTCCAGCAAACCATCTACAAACATCCGCAAACCTAGCTGTGTCGGGATGCGCCCTGCGCTGGTGTGCGGACTGCCCAGCAAGCCAAGAAATTCTAGGTCCTGCATGACGTTGCGAATGGTGGCCGCGCTAACCTTTTCCGAGAAATCATGTGTGAGCGTGCGTGATCCAACTGGCGATCCGCTTTTCAGATAGCTCTCGACGACGCGGCGAAAGACTTCGCGCGACCGGATGTTCATATCGTCGATGTTTGGCGTTTGGTTTGTCATGGAATCCACTGTTTAAGGCGATGCAATTAGAACGAAGTTTGCTGTCGCGTCAATCGGGCTTGGATTTCACATGTGGGCAGCGTATCGGGGTAGCGCAACCAAAAGGAGTGTCAAAATGCGTCCATCAGGCCGTCAAACGAACGAAATGCGCGAAATATCGATCGAAACAGGTGTGACCATGCATGCCGAAGGGTCGTGCCTGATTAAATGCGGGAACACACATGTTTTGTGTACGGCAACTATTGATGAACGCGTCCCGCCTTTCTTGAAGAACTCCGGCCTTGGCTGGGTCACTGCAGAATACGGAATGCTGCCACGTGCAACAAACACACGGATGCGCCGTGAGGCGAAGAACGGGCAATCCGGGCGCACGCAAGAGATTCAGCGCCTGATCGGGCGATCTTTGCGAGCTGGTGTTGATCGCGTTGCCTTGGGCGAGCGTCAGATCGTTGTGGATTGCGATGTTATTCAGGCCGATGGCGGCACGCGCTGCGCGTCCATCACAGGTGGCTGGGTTGCTTTGAAGCTGGCAGTGCAAAAGTTGCTGAAAGCAGGCGATGTGATCAGTGATCCGCTGATTGACCCTGTTGCGGCGATTTCTTGCGGGATTTACGCTGGCCAAGAAGTGCTTGATCTGGATTATCCTGAGGATAGCGAGGCCGGCGTTGATGGCAATTTTGTAATGACAGGCGGTAAATTGATCGAAGTGCAAATGTCCGCTGAGGGATCGACATATAGCCGCGCACAAATGAACGGCTTGCTGGATTTGGCCGAAAAAGGCGTGTCAGAATTGATCGAAGCACAGTTGCGGGCTGTCAGCTAATGCGGCGGTTTGACGGCAAAGAGCTGGTTATTGCGACCCACAACCAAGGGAAGCTGGAAGAGATCGCAGATCTTTTGCGGCCTTACGGGGTGTCTTTGACGTCAAACGCTGATCACGGCCTGCCAGAGCCGGAAGAGACGGAAACGACCTTTGTTGGAAATGCCCGGATAAAGGCCCACGCTGCGGCCAAAGCCACAGGTCTGCCGGCGCTGTCAGATGACAGCGGGATCGAAATTGACGGCCTTGGCGGTGCGCCGGGTGTCTACACGGCTGATTGGGCGGAAACGCCGAGCGGACGCAATTTCAAAATGGCCATGGAGCGGAGTTGGGCCGAGTTAGAGTCTGTTTCTGCCCCATATCCACGCACGGCACGGTTTTGTTGTACGTTGGTTCTGGCTTGGCAGGACGGCCACGATGAGGTGTTTCCCGGCGTCACGCCCGGGCAAATCGTTTGGCCGATGCGCGGCGATCAAGGGCATGGGTATGATCCGATTTTTCGACCTGATGGATACGACATTACCTTTGGTGAAATGGACCGCTGGGAAAAGAACAAAATCAGCCACCGCGCAGATGCTTTCGCCAAGTTGATTACGGGTTGTTTTGCCTGACATGGAGGACTGGGAACATGGCGGCTTTGGGCTTTATATTCACTGGCCGTTTTGTCAGGCCAAGTGTCCCTATTGCGATTTTAACAGTCATGTTGTGGCGCAGATCGACCAAAAAGCTTGGCAGGCGGCCTATCTAAGCGAAATCGAACGCTTTGGTGCAGAAACCAAAGGACGCGTGTTGCGATCGGTCTTCTTTGGCGGTGGAACGCCTAGCCTGATGGATCCTGATGTTGTTGACGCCATCCTGACCAAAGTGCGCGCCACTTGGCCTATGGCAAACGATATCGAAATCACGCTTGAAGCGAATCCAACATCGGTCGAGGCAGGCCGGTTTGCAAGCTATCGTGATGCGGGTGTGAACCGCGTATCAATGGGAATTCAGGCGTTGAATGACCGCGACCTAAAGGCGTTAGGTCGGTTGCATACGGCGGCTGAGGCAATGCAAGCCTTTGAAATTGCGCGCAAAGTGTTTGATCGTGTCAGTTTTGATCTGATCTATGCGCGGCAAGATCAGTCTTTAACTGATTGGAAGGCAGAGCTGAACCAAGCCTTAGGGCTCGCGGTTGATCATCTGTCGCTTTATCAACTTACCATCGAAGATGGCACGGCTTTTGGTGACCGCTATGCCGCTGGAAGGCTGCGCGGATTGCCAGATGATGACCGTGCCGCGGATATGTATGCGCTGAC
>JBLHTS010000141.1:0-9327 GCA_047627695.1 Yoonia sp.
ATTTTCTCATTCCTTGATGCGTGTGTTTAGTTGGCACGCACTTGCGACTGATGAGACATCTTTACAAGAAAGTTGACGTTAACGTAAACGTAACGTCGCGTCACGATCAACTTGACGAAAGGTAAGCAAAAATAACGCTGTGGCTGGCGCAATTAAAGAACGGGTAGGAATTGCATGTTGCACGCATCAAAGCGTTTTGAAGTGCGATTCTGGCGCCAATTCTGTGATTGTTGGTGGATTACTTGTCACAGATTGTTGGATTTGCAACGCAAGCCAACAGGCAAAGTGCTGCATGATCTTGGGGCAACTGACCCGCTAACCGAGCGTTTTGGCCGTTGCGTCGCGCAGTTTCTTGAGTTCTGCCATCGTATCTTCGAGTTGGCATTTCTGGTCGGTCAACTCTGCCATTTGCTGATCAGCAAGGGCAATCCATTCGTGCATCTGCGCGATAGTGCCTTCTTTTTCGTAGATAAGTAGCCATTGCCGGATATCTTCGAGGGAAAAGCCAAACCGCCGTCCGCGCAAGATCAGGGTCGTTCGCGCGAGTTCTTTTGCGCCGTAAAACCGCGAGCGGCCTTCTTTTTCGGGGGAGAGCAATTCGATATATTCGTAGTAGCGCAGCGTGCGTGGTGTCACGTCGAATTTTGCGCACATTTCCTTAAACGAAAGGCGTGTTTCTGGCATTCAATTCTCCCTGTTCTTATCGTAGCGCCAACAATAGAAGTCGGCAACGGCTGATAAATGCCGTCGTGCGATGGTGGCAAAGTGCTGCAAAGCGGGTTACCCACAATGCGTATACGCAGGAGCGATTATGTCTGACCCTCAAAAGCAACGCCGTGAGACAATCGCGCGCCAGTTCATCGAAGCTATACCTCATGCCAAAGAGTTAGGCATGCAACTGACCGAGATCGGTGATGGGAGGGCGGTGATCGGAATGGATTATGATGCCCGCCTTGTCGGGGATCCCGATACGGGCGTTATTCATGGCGGCGCTGTGTCGGCACTGATGGATACTTGTGCGGGGGCTGCGGTGATGTCGCATCCAGCCGCGCCCCTCGCCACGGCGACTCTGGATCTGCGGATTGATTATATGCGCCCTGCCACACCTGGTGAAAGGATTACCGCCACAGCCGAGTGTTATCATGTAACCCGTTCTGTGGCCTTTGTGCGGGCCACGGCAGTAGATGGTGACCCTGACCGTCCTGTAGCGACCGCCACTGGTGCCTTTACCATCGAAAGGGCTACAATATGAATCGCCGTCCAGAACCCGTCCAAGTTATCAAACAACGCCGCGATGCCGCCTTGCAAATGCTGTTGTCGGGCGTGCCTTACATCCAGTTTCTAGGGATCCAGATTGACCGTCGCGGAGATGAACTGACTGCCATCCTGCCTTTTTCGGATAAACTGATCGGGAATCCGATGTTGCCTGCAATTCATGGCGGTGTCACGGCGGCCTTTCTTGAGGTCACAGCGATTATGGAACTGAGCTGGGCGATGATCTGGGAAGACATGGAGGCTGGAAAGGTCACTGATGATGCCCCGCGGATCAAATTGCCCAAGACGGTGGATTTCACTGTGGATTATTTACGTTCGGGTCTGCCGCGTGATGCCTATGCGCGCGCGCGGGTGAACCGCTCTGGTCGTCGCTTTGCATCGGTACATGTGGAGGCGTGGCAGGACAATCGCACACGTTTGTTTGCCCAAGGCACCGGGCATTTCTTGATGCCTGAACGCGATGGCTGAACCCCAGACGCTGACCCATAGGCGTGTACTGGCGATTGCTTTACCGATTGTGCTGTCGAATGCGACGGTGCCGATCCTTGGGGTCGTGGATACCGCTGTTGTCGGGCAGTTGGGCGAGGCGGTACCGATTGGTGCGGTGGGTATTGGCGCGATAATCTTATCGTCAGTTTACTGGATTTTTGGGTTCTTGCGGATGGGCACCACGGGTCTAACTTCACAGGCCAGCGGGGCAGGGGACTGCGATGAGGTCGACGCGCTATTGTCGCGTGCCTTGCTGATCGGGATCACCGCGGGAGTTGTGATGATTGCCGCGCAGATGTTCATTATTCGCGGTGCGTTCTGGATTTCACCTGCGAGTGCCGAAGTCGAAAGCCTTGCGCGCGATTACATGGTCATTCGGATTTTGTCGGCACCGGCCACAATCGCGCTTTACTGCATTACGGGCTGGTTGATCGCCCAAGAACGCACGCGCGCGGTGCTGGTGATCCAGATGGGCATGAACGGCGCGAACATATTGCTCAGCTACTATATGGGACTAGAGCTGGGTTGGGGCATCGAAGGCGTTGCTTGGGCCACGTTCGTCGCTGAATGGGGCGGTTTGGTGCTGGGCCTTTGGTTTTGCCGCGCGGCATTTGCAGGGACGGCTTGGCGGTCAGCGGCACGGGTGTTTGATGTTGTGCGCCTCAAGCATATGGCGGGCGTGAATTCGGATATCTTGATCCGGTCGGTCTTGTTGCAGGCGATCTTTGTCAGCTTCCTGTTCTTTGGTGCGAACTTTGGCGATGTGCCATTGGCTGCCAACCAGATTTTGATGCAGTTCTTGCAGGTCACAGCTTACGCGCTGGACGGTTTCGCCTTTTCAGCCGAAGCGCTGGTGGGCAAGGCACTGGGCGCGAAAGCACGGACTGCATTGCGGCGCAGCGCGATTTTAAGCAGTCTGTGGGGCGGTATTGTTTGCGTGGGGCTGGCGATTTGTTTTGCCCTGTTTGGTGGTGCGATTATTGATGTGATGACGACCGCGCCCGATGTGCGCGAAATGGCGAGGGTTTATTTGCCCTACATGGTCGCGGCACCGATCGTCGGGGTGGCCGCATGGATGTTGGACGGTATCTTTATTGGTGCCACACGGACCAAGGACATGCGCAATATGATGCTGATTTCAACCGTGATTTATTTCGCGACGGTGATCCCGCTGATGGCGGTATTTGGCAATCACGGGCTTTGGTTTGGGCTGTTACTGAACTTCATCGTACGCGGCGTAACGCTGGGTTGGAAATACCCAGCGCTTGAGGCCGAGGCGGAAATGCGCGGTTCAGGTCCAGTTGCTGCGACCTGAACCAACGGCATCGGCCACGTTGGCAAAACCGTCGCGTGCGAGCAATTTGTCGAGGCCTGTTGCGATGTCGCTTGCCAGTGAGATACCGCCATAGACGAGGGCGGTGTAAAGCTGCACAGCACAAGCTCCTGCGCGGATTTTCTGATAGGCTTGGTCGGCTGATCCGACGCCGCCAACACCGATGATTGGCAATGATGTCAGGCCAGCGAGTTGGGCCAACACACGGGTAGATTTTTCAAAGAGGGGCTGACCTGAAAGTCCACCCATTTCGCCTGTGTGAGGTCCATGTAGGCCGTTGCGGTCCAACGTTGTGTTGGTCGCGACGATTGCGTCGATACCCGATGCATTCGCGACCTCGGCCACTTCAGCGATCTCTTCGTTTGTCAAATCGGGAGAGATTTTGAGGAACACGGGGATTGGTTTTGGCAAAGCCGCGCGCGCCGCCATCACATGTGCCAAAAGGGCTGTGAGGGCTTCTTGCCCCTGCAAGTCGCGCAGTTTTTCGGTGTTGGGGGAAGACACATTGACGGTCGCGAAAGCAACCGTTGCTGCACAGCGCGTCAGCACGGCCGCAAAATCGCTGGATTTGTCAGGGCTGTCTTTGTTTGCGCCAAGGTTTAAGCCAATCACTGCATCCATTGGACGCTTGGCTAGGCGAGCGACAATCGCTTCCATGCCCTCATTGTTGAACCCAAAGCGGTTGATCGCGGCTAGGTCGTCAGTCAGGCGGTACAAGCGTGGTTTGGGATTGCCCTCTTGCGCACGAGGGGTGGCCGCACCGACCTCAAGAAACCCAAATCCGGTTTTGGCAAGCGCATGTAGCGCGGTCGCGTTCTTGTCGAAACCAGCCGCAAGGCCAATCGGGTTAGGTAGGTTGAGACCCGCGACAGTCGTCTTGAGGCGAGGTGAGGTCACAGGCCCGCCACGTGGACCCAGCCCCATGTTCAACGCCTTGAGTGCCAGGCCATGTGCTGTCTCTGGATCAAGCTGGCGCAGGGCTTTGAGGCCGATTGTCTCGAGCGCTCTCATGCTAGATCGGGGAATTGGTGGTTTCCATCGACCAATGGCAATGGTTTGCTCCAGACCACATCATCCATGCGCAATTTGCGGTAAAGATGGGGAAATAGAACGCCTTCACGGGCAGGTTCCCATTTGAGCGGCTCAAGGCCGTCAGCCTCAATCGCTAGCAACACCAAGCCTGCGCCGCCTGCGAAATACTTGGTCGTCGTCTCAATTACGGTTTCGGCTGTGGAAAAGTGGATATACCCGTCAGTCACATCAATTGGTGCGCCGACTGTGTCGCCGTCAGCTTGCAATGTGGCCCATTCATCGTCGCGGAAAATTTTGTAAATCAACATGCAAGCGTCATGACCTTTGCACTAAAAATCGTCAAGCGTCTGTTACAATGTCAGGTGACTGTGCGGCAACGGGGATAACGTTTGACTCTGCGATACGCCCTCGCCAAGCTGTCGATATTCCAACCTTTGGGGGACTTGATCCAATGATTTCACGAATACTGACGACAACATGTGCACTGGCCCTGTCAGCTGGTGCAGCAGCAGCGGACTATTCGCTGACCATCCTTCACACTAACGATTTCCACGCACGGTTTGAGCCGATTAGCCGTTATGACAGCGGCTGTTCTGCTGAAGACAACACCGCCGGCGAATGTTTCGGCGGTACGGCTCGTCTGGTCACATCTGTGGCAGAAGCGCGCACGCGCTCGAACAACTCCATCCTTGTGGATGGCGGCGACCAATTCCAAGGCACGTTGTTCTACACTTACTACAAGGGTGCCGCTTCGGCCGAGTTTATGAACAAACTGGGCTATGACGGCATGACCGTCGGCAACCACGAATTTGACGATGGTCCAGAGGTCCTGAAGGGCTTTATGGACGCGGTGAATTTCCCTGTGTTGATGTCCAACGCTGATGTTTCGGGCGAACCACTGCTTGCTGACAAGCTGATGAAGTCCACTGTTATTGAACGCGGCGGCGAAATGATCGGCCTGATCGGCCTGACGCCAGAGAACACAGACGAGTTGGCAAGCCCCGGCCCGAACGTGATCTTTTCAGAGCCAATTGCTGCGGTCCAAGCAGAGGTCGACAAGCTGACCGAGATGGGCGTGAACAAGATCATCGTGCTGTCCCACTCTGGTTACGGCGTGGACCAAGAGGTTGCTGCCAACACCACGGGTGTTGACGTGATTGTTGGTGGTCACACGAACACTTTGCTGGGTGATGATGAGAATGCAGCTGGGCCATACCCGACAATGGTTGGCGATACGGCTATCGTGCAGGCCTATGCTTACGGTAAGTTCTTGGGCGAACTGAACGTCACATTCGACGATGAAGGCAAGCTGATCGAAGCATCAGGCGCGCCAATTCTGATCGATGGCAACGTTGTCGAAGATGCGGAAACAGTTGCCCGTGTGGCTGAACTGGCGGCACCACTGGACGAGATCCGCAACAAAGTTGTCGCTGAAGCGGCTGCTTTGATTGAGGGTGATCGTTCGGTCTGCCGTGCAATGGAATGCGCAATGGGTAACCTGATTGCTGACGCAATGCTTGCACGCGTTGCCGACCAAGGCATCCAGATCGCGTTCCAGAACTCTGGCGGTATCCGCGCATCTATTGATGCGGGCGAAGTCACAATGGGCGAAGTCCTGACCGTGCTGCCGTTCCAGAACACGCTGTCCACATACCAAGTCACCGGCGAGACGATGGTCGCCGCCTTGGAAAATGGCGTGAGCCAGCATGAAGAAGGTTCTGGCCGGTTTCCGCAGGTTGCGGGCATGACCTTTGTGGTTGATCTGACTGCTGCACCGGGTGCGCGGATCAGTGACGTTGTGGTCGGTGGCATGCCGATTGATCTGGGCGCGACATACGGTGTTGTGTCCAATAACTTCGTCCGCAATGGCGGCGACGGGTATGACATGTTCAAGACTGCAATGAACGCCTATGACTTTGGTCCTGATCTGGCCGATGTCACTGCGGAATACATTGCACAGAACGCGCCTTACCAGCCGTACACCGATGGCCGCATTACAATGAAGTAAGCCTTTGTTGGGCTGAAATAGAGCGCGCTGCGGGCAACCGTGGCGCGTTTTTGTTGCGGTGAGGGGAGTTGACCACTTTGGTCTGAAAGCATAGGCGTTTCGCGTTCGTCTTGCCTTGGAGATCAGCCAATTTCAGCGTTTCATTCTTTGTATTTGGCCGCAAGCCATGTGACCGCGCCAGTCTTTGCCCTCTGGCAGCGCCGCGCGTTACGGATGGGTAAAGAGGACGCAAATCGGACGGGTGAACGCTGGGGTCGCGCGGCGCAAAAGCGCCCCCCCAGTCAGATTGTGTGGTTTCATGCTTCTAGCGTGGGTGAAACCCAATCAATCCTACCCTTAATTGATGCGCTGCTTGCCGCGCGGGATGACGTGCATGTCTTGATCACCTCGACCACCCGCACGTCTGCTGAATTGCTGCATATGGGCTTGCCTAACCGTGTGATCCACCAAATGGCCCCCTATGACACGGTGCAGGCGTCGCGTGCGTTTCTGGATCATTGGCGCCCCGATGTTGCCATTTGGATTGAAAGTGAACTTTGGCCGCGTATGTTGGCAGAGGTCGGGCGGCGCGGTGTTTCCAGACTGTTGTTGAACGCGCGGGTGTCTGCGCGCACAGCGCGGCGCTGGGCGCGGTTTGGCAAGACTGCTAAGGTGATCCTGTCCCAGTTTGATCTGATCCAAGTGCAAGAGCAGACCACGCTGGACGCACTGGCAGCGGTGGGTTTGACGGGCCCCCGCGTGGTGCTGACTGGGTCGCTAAAGCAGGATCGTCCAGCATTGGGTTGTGATGAAGATGCACTTGCGGATTTGCGGCAAGCGATTGCGGACAGGTCAGTGTGGTGTGCTGCATCGACCCATGCGGGTGAAGAGGAAATCATTCTTGCCGCGCACCGCGACATTGGTGGGCTTTTGATCCTTGTGCCGCGTCATACCGACCGCGCAGCGGCGATTGCCGTGCTTTGTGCGGACGCGGGATTTGTTGCGGCCCAGCGCAGCGGCAATGATCCGATAACACCCCAAACCCAAGTCTATATTGCCGACACGATGGGCGAGCTTGGCTTGTGGTACAGGCTTACGCCTGTTGCTTTTATTGGTGGATCGCTTGCGCTGGTTGGGGGGCATAATCCTTATGAGGCGGCCCAACTTGACACTGCAATAATACACGGCCCGCACGTCGGGAATTTTGCAGGGATTTATGCGGCACTTGGGGCTGCGGGCGCAGCAAAGCTTGTGGGTGATGCCGACACTTTGGTGCAGGCTGTAGCGGCGATTGATGCGACATCCCAAAGCCAAATGGTGCTGGCTGCGCATGCGGTGCTGACAGACGGGAGTGGGGCAACACAGGCCGCGTTGGATGCGATAGTGGACAGGCTGTAGCGGCGTTTATTCGTCGTGGAACACTTTGGGGCCGCCGCCTGTGGCGCGCGCAGCCATGTTTCGGGGAACAGTTATCAGTCGGTAGGGTGCTAGGGTCGGGACACATAGTCAGAATATGACGGTTGCGGCGAGGACGATTGGCGAGAGGAAGACCTTTGGGCATCTGTCATAGCGTGTTGCCGCACGTCGCCAGTCCTTGATCCTGCCAAACATTCTCTTGATAAGGCTACGTCGTTTGTAGCGCCGCTTGTCGTACCTAACGGTTTTCTTGCGCAACTTGCGCCCGGGAATGCAGGGCTTTGTGCCCTTGTCTATAAGGGGTTCTCGGAACCAATCAGCGTAGTGTCCTCTGTCAGCGAGGAGCCACTTTGCCTTTGGCAGGCTGGCCATCGAGGCGGGCACGGCCGCGCCATCTGCGCATCGCTCAACCAATAAAGATTGCTCATGACATTCCCTCATAAATGGGGGTCGTGAAAAACGAAACCATAAAGCTCAATAATCTTTATGGGTCTTGAAACTAAGTGACGCCGTGAAAGACAATCTAAAGGCAAAATACACATGCTGACGATCTGATATGTCCTCACCGTTCTGGCGTGATTTCAGCGACAGACACTCGCCTTGGTGGCCCATACCGGTGAAACCGCCCGGGTGACCCTAGCACATGCGCTTGGTTTGAGTTCACGGGGGTGGGATTGCTGTTGTGTTACACGCCTTCTATCGACAATTTTCCTTCTTTGGCACCATCTGCCACTTGGCGGCTCTGATCTGCGGCGCAATCACAACCGTCCGACGATATTAGGGAAGGCGGAGAAACGGAATAATCTCTTCTTCATGGTATTATTTGAACTCATTAACTACTCTTTAACTCAGTACAATTAACTGAGTATTTGGACCATCTTATGTCTGATGCTACTGCTGAATCGTTCAATATTCGGGTCATTGTTGTCCAGCTAAGGAGAATTTGGGGATTGTCTTGTGATTGTCGCATGAAGTTGGGTTTTGTCTCGTCGCCGAAGGCCGCAGGGATCTAAGTTGTACGCGTCCACGACCTCCGACACACAGACGCGTCGAATCAAGCTGCTCCGACTAAGGTTTGACCTATCGCAAAGTGACTGAGTTATGATCAGCTAGGGGTAAACCCAGCATGGACGACAACATAGTTTCAGCGGCACTAGATGCTTACCTATCTTCAGAAGACAGCCCTGACGATTGCATGATGCTGTCTGACCTTGATGGTTTCCTGCATGTTATTATTTGCTCACCAGTGATGATCTCATCAGAAGAATGGATGACCGTTGCACTTGGCACTGATGCTGGGGATGTCCCTGATTGGGTTCTGCATGACATCACTGATTTATATATTGGCATTGCCAAAGGGCTTGCGGATAGTCCAGCGGTTGTTGAACCCATTTTCTGGCAGGCGGCGGAAGGCCACGTTATTGCGATGGATTGGTGTGAAGGCTTCATGCAAGGCTGTTTCTCTTCGACCGAAGGAGTGGCTCAGGCTCATAGAGAGCGGCTCTGATGGGCATCTGACGACCCCGATTATGCATCACATGCTAGATGACAACGGCAACTCAGCGATGGGCGTACCACAAGAGGAGTTGGATGACATATTGGATGAAGCTATCCCTGAAACGGTGGCTGGAATATTCAACTACTGGCAGCGTAAGAATCCCTAGCGTCTACCCCCACTCCAAGCCAATCACGGTTACAGCTTAGGCCATAACAACCAAAAGTAATGCACACTATATATCAATATAGTGTGCATCTATGTACGTATTTATCTATATGTAGTGTCAAATGGGGTATT
>JBLHTS010000142.1:0-9100 GCA_047627695.1 Yoonia sp.
CGCATTTCGCGGCGGGATCTGTTCAAGGTAGCAGGGCAGTACGGGATGAGTTCGACGCTTCTGGCGGCGGGTACATTCGGTGGTGCCATGAGCCTTGCAAATCTAGCTTCCGCGGCAGAATCGACCTATGAGCGTCGCTTTGCCAAAGAAGCGAAGTATAACCTGAAGTTCGGCGCTGCGGGCTTTAACGCTCGCAACTTGCTGATCGAGCGTGCGGGCGCGCTTGAGTTTGCGCGCGACCTAGAAGCACGTACGGACGGCGAGATTCGCATTGAATTCATCGGCGACAACCAGATTTGTGGTCAAACGTCTTGTGTTGAAAAAACACAGCAGGGCATCGTAGACATCTATTCTGCATCTACACAGAACTCTGCTGGTGGTGCACCGTATCTAAACGTTCTGGACTATGCGTATATGTTCCGTAACCGTGCGGACCAGTACCACTTCTTGTATTCACCAGCGTCCCAGCGTTTGCTGCGTGACCCATACGAGAAGCGTCACGGTCTGAAGTTCCTCTTTAGCCACGCTGAATTGCGCGGCCTGCAGATGGGCATGAACTTTGAAGACAAGCCAACAGTCACATCCGTAGAAGAGCTTGCCGGCACAAAGAACCGCGTAACAGGAACACAGCTCGGTCGCATCGCGATGGAAGCTTTGAACTTGAACCCGGTTCCGGTTGCATGGGAAGAAACACTTGATGGCCTGAAGCAAGGTCTGATCGATGGTGCAGAAACATGGGCGTCTGCTGTTGCATACGCAAACATGGCACCGGTTGTTTCCCAGTCGGTTCACCTGAACTTCTTCTGCGGTACCGAAGCGACATCCATGAACGCTGGCGTATTTGATAGCCTTGAGGGTTATCTGCAGGATGCGGTTATGGAATCGGCCTATTGGGCACAGACACATGTTCAGGCAGCAAACGAAGTTGCCCTGATCAACACTGTTGGCCAGTCTGATCCACAGCTTCCAAACACAATCTTTGCTCAGAACAACGTGCGTAACGCATTCTTGTCCGCTGCAGAGATCAAGAAAGCTGAGGAAATGTGTTCGCCTGAGTATCAGCCTGCATTGTGGGAAGAATGGCGCGAGCGGCTTAACGGCTGGTCCGGCGGTCTGGATACTTACCAGGAGATCTATGACGAAGTTCGTACAATCGATGGCAACACGCTGCCAGAGAACGTAGAGCCACGTCGTTGGTGGAAAGGCTAATATAGCCTTTTTTCTAACCCGAATGTTTGGGGCCGGCCGAATGGGAGTTCGGTCGGCCCTCTTCAATTCGAAATCACCGCCACATGATGGCGGGGCACATGACATAAGAGGGGGGAGACCTAAATGTCGATTTTGGCCGAAGCAGTGGCAATTGTACCTGCTATTTTCTCGGGCAGTACTTGGGACCTGAGAAGCGCATTCGATACGAATGGTATGTGGCTTTTCTGTTTCTTCGCTACTTTTATTGGCGGCGTACTGGCACATCTATTCTATCAGACGTTTCCATTTTTGGAGAGGCACCTTGAACGTGGTATCTCGGTCGGCGTTTACCTTGTGATTGCAGGAATTATCGCTTGGGGTGTTGTTGACCGCTTTGTTTTCTCAAGTCAGTGGTCCGGATCGACGACAATTCCGCCCTTCTTATTCATGGTCATGGCCTGGTTTGCGTGTTCGTATAATGTGAAGTTGCGCACGCACCTGAGTTTTAGCGAATTCCGCTCAAAAATGGCCCCGACGGGTCAGATGGCCACGCTGACCTTGGATGCGGTGCTTTGGTTCTGTTTTTGCTGGATCGCGATCACGACGTCTTTGCGCTTTACGGTTCTATCGGCTGACAATTTCCAACTGGTTGATGGTGTCGATGACGTGATGAAGTGGTGGTTCTACATTACTGTGCCTATCGCCTTTACCTTGATGTCAGGCCGCGTGATCGGCAACTGGCTGGAAGACTGGAACAACTACCGCACCGGTGACCAGATCATCAAACAAGCTGTTATCGGGGGGGATGTCTGATGTCTGACGGTACACTCATTACACTTATCTCTCTGGGCGTGACAATATTTTTCATGCTTGGTACACCGGTTTTATTGGTTATCTTTTATTGGGTTGTTGGCTGTAGCTTTGTCATTGAACTGCCACTTGCGAACACCGGCAACGAGTTGATCAACGTGTTCAGCAAGGGCTTTGCCCTTCTTGCGATGCCGCTGTTCATTCTGACCGGAGACCTGATTAACCAATCAGGTATCGCGCGACGATTATCAGACTTTGCATATTCATGCCTCGGCTGGTTGCGTGGCGGTCTTGCGATGGCATCAATTGCGGCTTGTGGTCTGTTTGCTGCGATCTCTGGATCGAACTCGGCGACGACCGCAACGATCGGTTCAATGTTGCACCCTGAAATGGTCAAAGGCGGCTATGACGAGCGCTTCTCGGCAGCGACGGCTGCTGCGGGTGGTACGGTTGGTATCATTATTCCACCGTCGATCATCTTCATCGTTTATGGCTTCTTGCTAAACCTTCCGATCTCGGACCTGTTCGTGGCGGGTATTATCCCCGGCGCATTGATGGTTCTGGGTATGATGACCGCGGCGTTCATCGTCTGCACAATCAACGGCTGGGGCGTGCTGATCGGCTTGTCGATCTCGCGCATGATCAAGACAGGTATCGGCGCATGGTTGGGTTTCTTTGCCATTGGTCTGGTGCTTTGGGGCATCTACACTGGTAAGTTCTCGCCGACCGAAGCTGCGGGTGTGACTGTTGCCTTCTGTGTGTTCATCGGTTTGGTAAGCTATCCACTGAACCGGATCATGGGCAGTGCGGTTGATACACCTATTGAAGAAAAAAGCTTTGCGTCGATGTTTGTCGTCGAGGGCTTCACGCTTTTGCAAATCCCGAACATCGTTTCACGCTCTGCGCAAATCTCGGGTATCTTGGTGCCGTTGATTGCGGTGTCGGTTGCGATGCAGCAGGTCATGTCGTCCCTTGGTGCGAAAGACTTTATCGGTGAATTCGTGACGGGCATGGGCGGCTACTATGCGGTTCTGTTCACATCGATGGCGATTGTGTTTGTCACAGGGATGATCCTTGAATCCCTGCCAGTGACAATCATTCTGGCACCGATCTTGGCACCTATCGCGGCTTCGGTCGGGATTGATCCGATTCACTTTGCTGTTGTCTTCCTTGTTGGTGCATCCATTGGCTTTATTACGCCGCCATATGGCTTGAACTTATATGTGGCATCGGGTGTAACGGGCGTGCCGTACTTTAGACTTTTGCGCTACATCATCCCGTATCTGATCGCATTGATCGCAGTCTGGTTCTTTGTCGCTTTGGTTCCTGAAACCGCACTAATGATATTGCCGGATCGATAAGGCTGATATGACGACTGATGAAATTGAGAGCTCCGGCCAGATTCCGACGAACCTGCGGCTACTATTGCTGCTGGAAGAAGTCGCGAAGGTCGGGGTTCCGGTTACACCTTCGGTGGTGAACGAGATTTTGAAGCTACCAAAGCCGACGATCCACCGCCTTTTTGCAACTGCAGAAGCCGAAGGGTTCTTACAGCGCGACATCGACGGCCGATCCTATAGCCCCGGCCGTCGTATGCGCCATCTCTCAATAAACACCCTGTCATCTGAACGTGTGCGCACTGTCCGCTTGGCAATCCTCAGATCGCTTGCGGTTAGCGTGGGTGAAACCTGCAACCTCGCCATTCCCGAACGTGACGGCATGTTCTATCTGGACCGGGTTGAAACGCATTGGCCGTTGCGCATTCAGTTGCCTGTCGGAACCCAAGTCCCATTCCACTGCACGGCAAGCGGTAAGATGTATCTTTCAACATTGCGCCATGACCATTTAGAGCGGTTCTTGAAGAACTACGTTCTTGAGTGGCAAACCGACAAGACGATTACCAATCCCTCTTTGTTGCGCAAAGAGTTGGAACTGACCCGCGCGCGTGGCTATGCCACCGACAACGAAGAGTTCATGCTAGGCATGACGGCGATTGCAGTGCCGATCTTGGACAATCGCGGCAGGCTATTGTCGACGCTATCGATCCACGCGCCAGAGCAACGCCGCCATCTACCCGATCTGGTCGAATACCTTGGCTTGCTGCAGGACGCGGCGGCTGAACTATCTGCGATAGTCGATCGCTAGCCGTAAACTTGGTTGCAGAAGTCCGTTTGTCGCTTCTGTCCAGCACTGCAAATCTTTTGGGTTGTCTGACCTCGCGCCTGCGACAGAGTTTCAGGTGGAATGCCCCGTAAAGTTGATGCATAGTTGCCGTAGCAAAAACGATCAGGGTGCTGTCAAATGACGCTTGCCGTCCCAAAACTAAAGTCCTGTTCGGACTGCCCGATCCGCTATAATGCTGTTTGCTCGAAATGCGAACCGGACGAAATGCGCGAGCTTGAAGAGATCAAGTATTACCGGTCCTATTCGGCAGGGCAGACGATCTTTTTTGGTGGTGATCCTTTGGAATTCGTCGGCTCGGTTGTGTCAGGTGTCAGCAGTCTGACACGCACTTTGCCAGACGGACGTATCCAGATGGTCGGTCTTTTGTTGCCCGGCGACTTCATGGGCCGCCCGCACCGTGAAACGATTGAATGTGATGTGGTCGCAGAAACCGACGTTATGTTGTGTTGCTTCCGCCGCAAACCCTTTGAGCAGATGATTGAAAACACCCCCCATGTTGGCCAACGCCTGCTTGAGATGACTTTGGACGAGCTTGACGCTGCGCGTGAATGGATGTTGGTTCTGGGCCGCAAGACAGCCCGCGAAAAGATCGCGTCTTTGTTGCATATGATCGCCGTGCGCATGGCCTCTTTGAAGCCCGGTGAAACCGCGCAGACGACTTTTACACTGCCAATTACCCGTGAAACGATGGCGAATTATCTGGGTTTGACGATAGAGACGGTTAGCCGTCAGATGTCTGCGCTTAAGAAAGATGGCTTGATCGCGTTTGAAGACCGCCGTGATATCCGCGTGCCTGATCTTGAAGCGTTGAAGGCTGAAACCGGCGAAGATTTCTAGCGCGACATCAAAATCGGCAAGTCGGCCGCTTCAAGCAAATCACGGGTCGCGCCACCAAACACGGCTTCGCGCAACCGCGAGTGGCCATAGGCGCCGCTGACGATCATCTGGGCGCCAACCTCTTTCGCCCGACGCAGCAAAATATCACCGACATGCGTTTCTGTTTTCGCCAAGACCGCGACCTCTGATTTGGTACCGTGTCGCATCAGGTATTGGGCCATCGCCCCACCCGGATCGGACCTGTCCGCCGCATGGCGGGGAGGGTCAATGATACAGATATCAGCCATATCGGCCTGTTCCAGCAGCGGTAACGCTGCGCGAACAGCGGCAAGCGCCTCGTCGCCGTCGTTCCATCCCAAAAGTACATGCCCGCCTGCATCAGGGGCTTTGCAGCCTTTGGGGATCATCAAAACTGGACGCTCGGCGGCGAAAAGACACGCCTCGACCAAAGTCGTCGCTTCCGGATTGTCCTGATATGGTCGGGGGAGGACGACCAAATCAGAAAATCTAAGTTTGCTCGCAAGATAATCTGTGAGGGCAGGGCCTTGTATTGTGGCCGCTTGGCAAGACCACCGAATTAATTCGCGGCGCATGCGGTCTTTGACCCAAAGTTCGATCTTGTCACGCTCTGCCATCGCCTCGCGCGTCTGTTCCGCAATCATCAAGGGTTCAGCGCCGATAAAATAGCTGGACGTTTCAGTATGGCTGATGGTTGCTATGTAAATCTCAAGATGTGCGTCCATCCGCTGCGCAAGCGAGATCGCCGCATCAAGTCCTTCGGTGGACTGTTCTGAGTTCGTCAGAATGGTCGCAATGATCTTGTAAGCCATATGCCTGGCCTTCCCCATATCGATTTCGCATTGGGGGCGATTGTTCGCGCAAAACCGCACCTTTCATTTGTTATGGCAGGGATACCGCAGCCGTTTCTTGATCCACATCAAACGACCCATTGATCCACATCAAAGACGCAGCGTGCAGCCTCCAGCAATAAGCTAGTCACCAAGTAGCTGTCGGACCCATTTGCTGTCCGTCAAAAGAAGGGGAACTCTTATGGGGAACTATCTAAAATTAATAGCGCTGGGGTGCACCGCACTGCTTGCCGCTATTGCCGCCAACTGGGGACGTGATGCAGCATATATCTTGCATGCCATGATTATCCTTGGTGTGTCGGGTTTCATGTTTGTGCGTGTTTTGCGCAGCATTGATACGCCGGTTTATACAACGCCAGACGGGTACATGGACGATGTCGTTCGTGCGGGCGTGATCGCCACCAGTTTCTGGGGTGTCGTTGGCATGTTGGTTGGCGTCATCATCGCCTTTCAGCTGGCCTTTCCGGCGCTGAATTTCGAGGTTCTCCAACCTTATGGCAACTTTGGACGGCTGCGCCCGCTGCACACAAGTGCGGTGATTTTTGCGTTTGGGGGCAATGCCCTGATCATGTCGTCGTTCTATATCGTACAGCGCACCTGCGGCGCACGGCTTTGGGGCGGAAATTTGGCATGGTTCGTGTTCTGGGGCTACAATCTATTTATCGTATTGGCCGCGACGGGTTACCTTCTTGGGGCAACCCAATCCAAAGAGTACGCCGAACCTGAATGGTACGTCGATATCTGGCTGACCGTCGTTTGGCTCGCCTTTTTGGCAGTCTATCTTGGTACAATTTTCAAGCGGACCGAAAAGCACATCTATGTGGCGAACTGGTTCTTGCTGTCGTTCATTGTGACCGTTGCGATGTTGCACCTGATCAATAACATCAGCATTCCTGTCAGCATCTGGGGCAGCAAGTCCGTGCAGATCTTCAGCGGTGTGCAAGACGCAATGACCCAGTGGTGGTATGGCCACAACGCTGTGGGATTCTTCCTGACTGCGGGCTTCCTTGGCATGATGTACTACTTCGTGCCCAAGCAGGCTGGTCGCCCGGTGTTTTCCTACAAGCTGTCCATCATCCACTTCTGGGCGCTGATCTTTCTTTATATATGGGCGGGTCCGCACCACTTGCACTACACTGCTTTGCCGGACTGGGCGTCGACCCTTGGTATGGTCTTTTCGATCATCCTGTGGATGCCAAGCTGGGGTGGCATGATCAACGGCCTGATGACGCTGCAAGGCGCTTGGGACAAGCTGCGCACCGATCCAATCATGCGCATGATGGTGATCAGCCTCGCGTTCTACGGCATGTCCACATTTGAGGGCCCAATGATGTCGATCCGCGCGGTCAACAGCCTGTCACACTATACAGACTGGACCATCGGTCACGTACACTCTGGTGCGCTTGGCTGGAACGGGATGATTACGTTCTCTGCCTTGTACTTCCTCACACCAAAGCTTTGGGGTCGGGCCGGAATGTATTCCATGTCTGCGATCAACTGGCACTTCTGGTTGGCCACAATCGGCATCATCCTTTACGCGGCGTCCATGTGGGTGACCGGGATCATGGAAGGACTGATGTGGCGCGAAGTCGACGCAAACGGTTTCCTTGTGAACAGCTTTGCCGACACCGTTTCCGCGAAGTTCCCGATGTATGTAGTCCGTGGTCTTGGCGGAGTTCTATATCTCACCGGTGCACTGCTCATGTCCTGGAACATCTTCATGACCATCCGGGGTGGGGCGAAAGTCACTGCACCGGTTGGCGTGCCAGCTGAATAAGGAGGTCAGAGAAATGTCTGATACACCAAATACACCGACCAAAGGCTTCCTTGCCAAACACGCAGTGCTTGAGCGCAGCCCAACGTTGCTTCTTGTCTGCTCTTTGTTGGTGGTGACCGTCGGCGGGATCGTGGAAATTGCACCGCTGTTCTACCTAGAGAACACCATCGAAGAGGTCGAAGGCGTGCGTCCCTATTCCCCGCTAGAGTTGGCGGGGCGGGACATCTACATCCGTGAAGGGTGCTATACGTGCCACAGCCAAATGATCCGTCCAATGCGCGACGAGGTTGAACGCTATGGGCATTATTCACTGGCTGCGGAATCGATGTACGACCACCCGCACCAGTGGGGCTCCAAACGGACGGGGCCGGATCTGGCCCGTGTGGGCGGCAAGTATTCGGATGCTTGGCACCT
Source organism: Yoonia sp. (assembly GCA_047627695.1). Classification (GTDB taxonomy): domain Bacteria; phylum Pseudomonadota; class Alphaproteobacteria; order Rhodobacterales; family Rhodobacteraceae; genus Yoonia. The sequence continues at coordinate 8,080 of JBLHTS010000142.1, forward strand.
TGATCACCTGATTGCGCCACGCTCTGTTGTGCCGGAATCGATCATGCCGGGCTATGCTTACCTGCTCGATACGGATGTGAACGCGCAATACACAGCCGATCTGGTGTCGACCCACCGCTTTGTGGGTGTGCCTTATACTGACGAGATGATCGAAGTCGCAGCCTCTGATGTCGTGGCGCAAGCCGATCCTGACACGGATGTCTACGATAATCTGCTTGAACGGTATCCCGGCGCGCAAATCCGCAACTTTGATAATGCACCCGGAGTGTCTGAAATGGACGCGCTGATCGCTTTTCTGCAAATGCTGGGCACGACTGTCGATTTCTCGACGTTCACGCCTGATGCAAGCCGCTAAGGAGGGCTAATTATGGACACATATTCCCTACTTCGCCAGATCGCAGATAGCTGGGTGCTTTTGGCGATGTTCATCTTTTTTCTGGGCGTCATTGTCTGGGCATTCCGCCCCGGCAGCCGCGCAATCCATGATGATACCGCCAGCATCCCTTTCCGTAACGAGGATCATCCCGCCCGCAAAACCGAGCAGGCATCATCCAAGAACGAGGAGCTGCAATCATGAGCAGCAATAACAAAAAAGAGATCGACGAAGTCACTGGCACCGACACAACGGGCCATACTTGGGACGGGATCAAAGAGCTGAACAACCCTTTGCCGCGCTGGTGGCTCTGGTGCTTTTACATCACCATCATCTGGGGCGTGGGCTATTCGATTGCATACCCGGCTTGGCCGATGATCAGCGGCGCGACCACGGGTCTGCTGGGTTACTCTACACGCGGTGAAGTCGCCCAAGACATCGCACGCTTTGAAGAAACTAACGCCAAAATTTCAGCGCAGCTTGCGTCTGCTGATCTGAACACGCTGTTGGAAAACGAAGAACTGGCCCGCTTTGCTACGTCTGCTGGTGGTGCGGTTTTCCGCAACAACTGTTCACAGTGCCACGGATCGGGTGCGGCGGGGGCCTTGGGCTATCCCAACTTGCTGGACGACGACTGGCTGTGGGGCG
>JBLHTS010000143.1:0-9057 GCA_047627695.1 Yoonia sp.
CCTGATGCGCAAGGTTGCTTTCGCCGTCCAAACGGAACCCCATTTTGAACGAATTGGGCCTATGGCTAGTCGAAATATCGGGCACGCCCGAAGGCGCACGGCTAGCCACTATCCTTGCTTTGGTTTCGGCGCTTGCTCACGCCATTTTTGGGGCTTTGCAAAAGGGCCGCTATGATCCGTGGCTGACACGCGGTGCGATTGATGGTTGGTTGTTGGTGCTTTCTGCGCCAATTGCACTGTTCGTGGTTCCTTGGCCGAACGCGACCACAGGGTTCATTTTGGTCGGGGCGATTGTCGTGCATTTTGCATACAAGGTCACCATGGCGCTGGCGTATGAGCGTGCCGCTTACACTGTCGTTTATCCGGTTGTGCGCGGCACGGGGCCTTTGGTGACGGTTTTGGCTGCGTCGCTATTTTTCGGCGAGTATTTTACTTTGATGCAGTGGATTGGCGTTGCATGTTTGTCGGGCGGGATTTTGTTGCTGGCTGTGCGCAATCTGTCAGAGGAAACAGTTGATCCACATGCGTTGAAACTTGGCCTGATCTGGGCGCTTGCGGGCGGATTTCTTGTGGCGGTTTACACAACCTATGATGCCTACGGCATTCGCCAATCACCTAATCCCTTCACGTTCTTGGCGTGGTTTTTCTTTGTGACGGCATTTGATTTCCCGTTTCTTGCAACAATCCGCTATCGCCGGATGCAGGCCCCGCCGGTATTGGGGCCGTTAATGTGGCGCGGCTTGTTTGGGGCGCTGATCGCTTGGATCAGCTTTGGCGGCGTGTTGATGGCCACCCGATTGGATAAAGTGGGCGAGGCCGCCGTTCTGCGCGAGACTTCGGTGGTCTTTGCCGCATTGATCGGCTGGTTCATTTTGGGTGAAAAAGTCGGACCGCGTCGTTTGTTCCTGATGACCTTGGTTGCACTTGGCGCCATCATCGTGGAAACGGGTGGCTAAGGGAGATTTCCATGGCTGAGAAGAAGATCAATCCGGTGTTGAAACAGGTGCTTGAACTGGGGCCTACGCTTGCGTTTTTCCTGATATATCTTCGGATCAAGGAGGAAATCTACACATTTGGCGGGACCGACTACACCGGATTTATTGTGGCGGCTTTGATTTTTGTGCCGATCTTGTTGGTGGCAATGGGCATTCTTTGGATGCTGACTGGCAAGCTGAGCCGGATGCAGGTTTTCACGGCTTTCATGGTTATCTTTTTTGGCGGTCTGACCGCCTATTTTAATGACGAGCGTTTCTTTAAAATGAAGACGTCGATTGTCTATGGCTGTATGGCGACATTGCTGGGGATAGGGTTGCTGCGCGGGCAAAGCTATCTGCAATATGTCATGGAAGAATTCCTGCCGATGGAACAAGAGGGTTGGATGATCTTCACCCGTCGCTTGTGCTATATGTTTTTCGCCCTCGCGATTGGCAATGAAGTTATTTGGCGCACCCAATCGACAGACCTTTGGGTAAAACTAGAAACCTTCGCATTCCCCGTGGTTTTGTTTGTGTTCTTGTGGGTGCAAATTGTCGGTTTGCAGAAGTATTTGATTGAAGAGCCGCAAGACAGCAGTGACTAGCTCATCTCGACGAAACCGAATCTCGTCGTGCCGCGTTTGGGGCTTTTGTGTCCGTTACATCGGTGCCGCAAGGTATCGACTTGGTGGTCAGTGATTTGCGGGCGCAAAACAATGCCAGCTTGATCGTGAACAGACCAGCGCACTGTCGCTTCGACCCAATATGATAACACGTCAAGCTGGATTTGTCTCCGCGCCGAAGACGGTGCAGACCCCCAATTCGCGCACCTGTGCTATTGACGTTAAGGACATGCTCGGTTTGATTTCCGATCGGTGCACGCACTAGGACCGGAAAATCGGCAGGGTAACGGTGGGCACGGTATTGCATTCCTTCATCTCGCTTTCTGATCGAACACAGATGAGGCTACCACAAGAAGACTAAGGAACCGTTAGGATAACGCTTTATATGAAAGAATTTTTGCCACTATTTGGTGACCATTCGCCGACTGCTTTGCTGCGATGGTTGCATGTTCATATTTCGCGGCCAAAGTGCACAAGGCTGCCCGATAGCATGAACCTGAACGTAAATACGAGATGAGGTTGGCGTCTTATCTTGACAAAAACGACGCGCCTGTTCTTGGGCAGAAAAGGTAGGGGCATGTGGCCTTCCATAACAAGATTTTGATCTTCGCGACCGGTCAAATGTATGATTTGATCAAATTGCGCGTTCTAGCCCAAAGGAAAATCACATGGCCAAGCAGTTACCCCGCCATACCCAAACTGTCATCGTCGGCGGGGGATCGATCGGGTGCAACACGGCCTATCACCTGACAAAACTGGGTATGACCGATGTTGTCGTCCTTGAACGCGACAAGCTAACCAGCGGCACGACATGGCATGCCGCCGGACTGGTTGTTGCGGGGCTTTTGAAATCCGAGGCAGAGTGTGAAATCTACACGCACGGGCGCGATCTTTATGCCAACCTTGAACGGGAAACCGGTCTGCCAACCGGATTTCGCGATGTGGGCTACCTGCAAATTGCCACCAACCAAGAACGCGTCCACGAGATGCGCCGTCTTGCGCCATTCATGCGTCGCCACGGGATCAATATCTATGAAGTGTCGCCGCAGGAGGCCGCCGACCTTTTCCCCATTGGTGATTTAGGCGATGTGCAGGCAGGTTTTTACATCCCAGAAGATGGTCGCGTGAACCCTGTGGACGTTACTATGTCTTTGGCCAAAGGCGCGCGGATGGGCGGTGCGAAAATATGCGAAGACGTCACCGTCACCGAAATCATAGCGAAAAACGGCACTGCAGTTGCTGTAAGGACCGCTGATGGCCAGATCATCACTGCCGAGAACGTCGTGATCTGCGGTGGTATGTGGTCACGGCAACTGGGTGCCAAGGCAGGGATCAACCTGCCGCTGCAAGCCGCCGAGCACTACTACCTGATCACTGAAAATGTACCTGGCCTTAGCCGCGACCTGCCTGTGCTCGAAGATCCTTCAACGTTTACATATTACCGCGAAGAAGTGGGTGGATTGATGTTGGGTTTGTTTGAACCTGGTGCCGCCCCTTGGAAACTTGATGGCATCCCCGATGATTTCTCTTTTGGAGAGATAGAACCGGACTGGGATCGTGTCGGCCCGCATCTTGAAAAGGCCTATTCGCGCGTTCCCTCTACGCTTGATCTGGGTGTGCGCAAACTCTTTTGTGGCCCTGAAAGCTTTACGCCTGATCTGGCACCATTGGTGGGCGAGACGCCTGAACTGCGCAATTGCTTTGTCGCTTGCGGGATGAACTCGTTGGGTATTCTGAACGGCGCGGGAACAGGCAAAGTTCTGGCCCATTGGATCGTTGACGGTCAGCCGCCGATCGACGTCACGGGCATCAATGTGAACCGTTTTACGCGCCATGAAGCCACGCGCGCATTCCGGCGGGATCGCGGTCCAGAGCTTTTGGGGAAAATGTTCGGCCAGCACTATCACAATGAAAGTTTTGAAACGGCGCGCGATCTTAAACGTTCGGTCCTGCATGACCGGTTGTTGGCAAGTGGTGCGTTCTTTGCTGAAGGCAACGGTTGGGAACTGCCCGACTGGTTTGCACCCACGCCTGACGCAGCGAAGGTCGATACCTTCAGTTGGCACCGCCAAAACTGGTTTGACTGGCATGCCGACGAACACCGCGCCGCCAGAGAAGACGTAATCATCATGGACATGTCAGCCATGTCAAAGTTCAACGTCGAAGGTCCTGATGCCTTGGCATTGATGAGCCGGCTTTCCTGCAATGATGTCGACGTGGCCCCCGGACGACTGGTCTATACCGCATGGGTCAATGAAAAGGGCGGTTTTGAGGCCGACCTGACCGTTACCCGTCTCGCAGACGATCAATTTATGGTCGTTGCCGGGGAAAACAGCCATGGCCACACATTGATGCGTATGAAGCGTTATATTCAAAAGGGTGAAACGGTCGTGATTACCGATCTCACTCCGGCCATAACCCAGATCAATATTCACGGGCCCAAGGCGCGACTGCTGACGGAGAAAGTGACCAGCGCCGACATCTCGCACGATGCGTTCCCGTTCATGACGTGGCAGGACATTGATGTGGGCTATTGGGTCATCAAAGCCTTTCGCGTGACGTTTGTAGGCGAGCTTGGGTGGGAGTTGCAGGTGCCATCCTATGCGGCCGTGCAAGTCTATGACCTGCTCAAGACAGCGGGTCGGGAATTTGGTTTGCGGGACGCGGGCATGCAGACTCTCAACTCGTTGCGGCTTGAAAAAGCCCATCGCGACTTTGGGCTTGATGTGGACAATACCGACAACCCGATCGAAGCGGGGCTGGGATTTGCCGTCAAACTGGACAAGCCGGGTGGGTTTATCGGTCGCGACGCTCTTGCTGCCATCAAGGTCAAGGGTGTGCCTGCGAACCGCATGGTGCAATTCCTGCTAAAGGATCCCAAGCCATTGCTCTACGGCAACGAGCTGATTTTTCTGAACGGAAAAGAGGTTGGTTATTTGCAGATTGGCGGATACGGCCACACCCTTGGTGGCGCAGTTGGTATTGGATTTGTCACGCTTGACGAGCCGCTGACAGTAGCGATTGTCGATGATGGTATCTGGCAGATAGATGTCGCAGGCGTATTTGTCGATACGACTGCGTCGCTCAAGCCACTGTTTGATCCTACAAGGGAAAAAATTCTTTGCTAAACCCCGACACGCGGATTGATGTCGCGATAGGTTGACGCGCTCGCGGTGCAGGCGTATTCAATTGACGTGGCGATTTGTTACCGGATTGCGGGCCACGTTAAATATGCTGCTAAAGAGGGTTTTCGGGTTTTTTGCACCTCGATACCTTTTCCCGGTGTCGAGGTTTTTTATTGCGCGACAGACGCGTGCGGGGAATGAAGATGAAGACGTGGAAAAAACGCACCAAAGCCGTGCATACTGGCATCCGCCGCAGCCAATACAACGAGGTCAGCGAAGCGATCTTTCTGACCCAAGGTTTTGTTTATGACACCGCCGAACAGGCAGAGGCGCGCTTTATTCAGGCTGGCGATGACGAATTTATTTATGCCCGCTATGGCAACCCGACAGTTGCGATGTTCGAAGACCGGATTGCCGCCCTCGAAGGTGCCGAAGACGGTTTTGCGACTGCATCCGGTATGGCTGCGGTCAATGGTGCGCTGACGTCCATGCTGCGTGCAGGCGACCATGTCGTATCTGCCCGCGCGCTTTTCGGGTCTTGTCTCTATATTCTAGAAGAGGTCCTGATCCGCTACGGTGTGGAAGTGACCTTTGTTGACGGCACTGATCTGGCCGCTTGGAAGGCCGCAATCCGGCCTGACACCAAAGCCGTGTTCTTCGAAAGCATCTCGAACCCGACGCTTGAGGTGATTGATATCGCGGCTGTATCAAAGCTTGCCCATGCTGTTGATGCGACCGTCATAGTGGACAACGTTTTTGCGACGCCGGTGTTTTCAGATGCGATCAATCAGGGTGCTGACGTCGTGGTTTATTCCGCCACCAAACATATTGACGGGCAGGGGCGTGCGCTGGGCGGTGTGATCCTTGGCACCAAGGAATTTGTCCGCAAGACGATCGAGCCCTATATGAAGCATACGGGGGGTTCCATGTCGCCTTTCACTGCTTGGATGATGCTTAAGGGGCTAGAGACGATTGACCTGCGCGTACGTGCGCAAACGGCGACCGCGCAGACCCTTGCGGCAGCACTCGAAGCGGATGCGACGTTGCACAACGTGATTTACCCCGGTTTGGCCAGCCACCCGCAGAATGCTTTGGTGTTGACCCAGATGGGCGAGGGCGGGACAGTTCTGTCCATTGATGCGGGTACGCAAGAGGCCGCGTTCAAACTGCTGAATTCGTTGAAAATATGGACAATTTCGAACAATCTAGGTGATGCCAAATCAATCGGCACCCATCCTGCCACGACAACACATCAACGTCTTTCCTCAGAGACCAAGGCGATGCTGGGCATAACACCTGGGCTAATCCGACTTAGCGTGGGTCTAGAGGACCCGCAGGACCTGTTGGAAGATTTACGCGGCGCTATCGCGCAATTGTGAAGTGGTGACGTGGCCCGCAATAAGTGCTTTAGTTGGCGCGGCTTAGACGACAGGAAAGGCCGCCCCTATGACTGATCCACGCAGTGATTTGCGACGTATCTATTTAGATATTATTGGAAAATCCGATGAGCTGCCCCATCTTGGGGTGTCTAACGCACCGATGGGGGGCACTGACATGAACATCCACTCACCCGACATGAGCCGCGAACCAACCCGCCAAGAGGCAGAGGCCGCTTTGGCACTGTTGCGCCGCTGGGCGCTTGATGTAACTGCAGAAGAAGTGGCCACACTTGATCCGCTCGTGTCCCGCTTGATCCCCGGTCAGGAAGTGTCGAACTACCCGGCCTTGGCCCGCGCCTACCCGGAGGATTTTGAGGTTGATGAGGCCTACAAGGCCACGATGCCCGACCTGCAAAACGGCCCCGCCAGCCTGATCCGTGGTGCGCAGCAGCAAATCCAGCATGTGGGTATTTCGAATTTTCGCCTTCCGATCCGTTTTCACACCCGCGAAAATGGTGACCTGACGCTTGAGACTTCGGTGACCGGCACAGTATCACTTGAGGCTGAAAAGAAAGGTATCAACATGTCCCGCATCATGCGGACATTTTACGAGCGCGCCGAAGAGACCTTCAGCTTTGAAGTCATCGAACGGGCGCTGGATGCTTATAAAAACGACCTTGAAAGCTTTGATGCACGCATTCAGATGCGGTTCAGCTTTCCAATGAAGGTTCAAAGCCTGCGTTCTGGTCTGTCGGGCTATCAGTATTACGATATTGCCCTTGAGTTGGTCGAAAGTGCGGGGGTGCGTAAGAAAATCGTCCACCTTGATTACGTCTATTCGTCAACTTGCCCGTGTTCGTTGGAACTGTCCGAACATGCCCGCCAATTCCGTGGGCAGCTCGCCACACCCCATTCGCAGCGGTCGGTTGCGCGGATTTCTGTTCTGCTTGAAGAGGGCGGTGATGTGCTGTGGTTCGAGGACCTGATCGACCGTGCGCGTACCGCCGTCCCAACCGAGACCCAAGTGATGGTCAAGCGCGAAGACGAGCAGGCATTTGCAGAGCTTAACGCAGCGAACCCTATCTTTGTAGAAGATGCCGCACGCCTGTTTACCGAGCAGTTACAGCTAGATACCCGCATTTCGGATTTCCGCGTGATTGCCAGCCACCAAGAAAGCCTGCACAGCCATGATGCTGTGTCAGTGTTGACAGAGGGCGAGACATTCGCAGCAGAAAGCCTTGATCCGCATCTGTTCGCGTCGCTGTTCCACGTCGGTTAGATCAAGCAAAAACCGGTGCCTTGGCTGCGCTCGCATAGCAGCCAAGCACCATGTCCCATCCGCTCAGATAGCTTGTGCTGACCGCGTCTGCGGTATCGCCCAAGATATCGAACCCTCCGTGCGTCAACTCGCAAAGCGTGCCGTCTGCGGTGGCGGTAAACGTGATAGTCACGACGGTCGCTTCGGTGTCAGGGCGGCCCGGATGCCATGTGAACGCGACAAAGGCCCCCGGATCATAGGCGATGATCTTGCCCCAGACGGCCGTTGTGCCGTCTTCGCCTGTCTCGATGATGTATTCGTCTTTGGGGAAACGCAGCGTGGATGTCGCACCTTTGACGGAATGGGACTCTTTGGGCCACAACGTGTCGATGTTGTCTGTGAACAGTTTGAAAGCGTCCGAGGCTGATAGAGGCACAGTCAGGGATTTGGTGATCGGATCGTTCATTTTGTTTGTACTTTCGCTTGGTCTTGGGCGGCACGTGCAAAGGCGGTCAGCGCGTCATCCCACAGTGTGTCAAGGTAGCGGCGCAACTGGTCCACACCCTCAGGGGCAATCGCGTAAAGGCGGCGATTGCCGGATGGCGTGACTGTCAAAAGCCCGGCATCAGACAGCACGCGCAGGTGTTGGCTGACCGCAGGACGGCTGACGTTCATGTCCTTGGCGATGGCCGCAACGGGCAACGCGCCGCCGCGCAAGCGGTCTATGATGATGCGCCGTGTTGGGTCGGCGAGGGCGGTTATTGCATTTTGGTAAGCCATAACTTACCGTAAGTCACAGCTTACGATTCGTCAAACGTTTCCTGCGACCCTTGAAGCCCCTGACCGTGAACACTAAGACTCTCTTAGGAATTTAGAAATAGGACAGAGATGTCCGAACATGAGGCAATACATATGCAAGACCCCGTCGAGACCTATATGAACCTAGTCCCAATGGTGGTCGAACAGACCGCACGTGGCGAACGCGCTTACGATATTTTCTCGCGCCTGTTGAAAGAACGGATTATTTTCGTGAACGGCCCCGTGCATGACGGCATGAGCCAACTTGTCGTGGCGCAGTTGCTGCACCTCGAATCAGAGAACCCGAAAAAAGAAATAAGCATGTACATCAACAGCCCTGGCGGCGTGGTGACGTCTGGTCTGTCGATCTATGACACGATGCAATACATTCGTCCCAAGGTCAGCACGCTTGTAATTGGTCAGGCGGCATCGATGGGCTCTCTTTTGCTGACTGCCGGTTATAAAGGCATGCGTTTTTCGCTGCCAAATAGCCGCGTCATGGTGCACCAGCCGTCTGGCGGGTATCAGGGGCAAGCCACGGACATTATGATCCATGCAGCCGAGACACAGAAGCTAAAGACGCGTCTGAACGAGATTTACGTCAAACATACTGGCAACTCACTCAAGAAAGTTGAATCCGGGCTAGAGCGTGACAACTTCATGTCGCCCGAAGAAGCCAAGGAATGGGGTTTGATCGACGAAATCGTCGAGAACCGGACTAAAGCCGAAGGCTAAGTCACCAACCGTTCCGGCACTGATAAAACGCGACATTTGTCGCGTTTTATCATCGGCGTGGTCATTAGACGCAGGCGCCGCTGTTCCCTTTATGTCTTTGTTAAGGCCATTGTGCGTATGGTCATTTTGACATTGTAGACCTTGGCAGGCTGTCTTAGTGTTGGG
>JBLHTS010000144.1:0-9043 GCA_047627695.1 Yoonia sp.
TTTACTTCAAAGTTTCAACCTGGAGGCCAACATGGTCCGCTTTCTCATCACCAGCCTTATACTCGCCGCCGCCCCTGCTTTTGCCGATGAACTGTCGGGCACCGTCATCGCATTTGACCGTGTCGACAACGTTATCGTTCTGGACGACAAAAGCGTCCTGACCATTCCCAACCCGGAGATCATTCCCGAGGGTTTGATTGCAGGCGACACCATCACTGTCGAATTCAAAAGCGACGGTGACAACGGTTACGGTGCCTTCATCAGCATAAAAAAGATGTAGCAATTCTTTGGTTTTTTGACCTGCAGCCTGTCTCGTTCAAACCAAGACGGGCAGCAGTTATTTTTGAGCCCGAAAATCCTCAGGTTGATCCGTGCAAGGGCTCAAAGCAGACCTTCGCTGCGATCTGCGCAGATGGCCGCTATGCGGGACAAAGCTTCCGTTGGATGTTCCGACGTTGAGGTCTGCTTTTGGGCTTAGCAAACATTTGAAAGTGGCGCTGCATACGGAAGTTCTGAACTCAGAGCACCGATATTATAAACGGCATGGTTGGCCATAATTCGAGGCAACAGACCTTCGCACCGGCAGCATAAGCAAGCATTGTTGAGATGGCAGGCTTAAGCCCAATCGTCAGGTCTTAAGCCAAGCGTCTTTATTCGAGAGTAAAGGGTCGTCGGCTTTACTCCCAATAAAGCTGCCGCCCCGTTCGATCCCGATACGCGACCCTTAGCTTCTTGCAGGCATGCAATCGTATTGGCTACTCGGATTTGTTCAATGTCAGCCTCGCTAAGCAGCGTTGTGATCTTGCGTGTAGAGGGCGCCGAGACAGGGTGGATATCAATCAACAGCTTGTCCGCCTGCGACACAATTGCCCCCCGTTCGATCACGTTCGCGAGTTCGCGAACATTTCCAGGCCAGTCGTATTGCTGCAACGTGCGGATTGTGCCCGCCGTGATGATGAGCGGTGTTCGGCTCAGCCGCTTGCAGGCAAGATTCAAGAAATGAGCGGCAAGCAGCGGGATGTCATCGGGGCGTTCACGTAACGGGGTACAGTTAATTGGAAAGACATTCAGGAAGAACACCAGCTCTGGCCGCATCCGTCCCGCTTGAACTTCACGGTCAAGATTACGGCTAGTTGATGCTACCACGCGCAACTCAAGGCTGCGGATTCGATCATCGCCAAGTCGCGTGACTTTTCGATTTTGCAGGGCGTCAAGTAGCTGCCCTTGCTGCTCCAGCGGGATATCGGCGATTTCATCGAGGTAAAGCGTGCCGCCATGGGCCAATTCCAGCTTGCCCGGTTTGTCGCGCAAAGCCCCCGCGTACGCACCGCGAACTTGGCCAAAGAGCTCGCTCTCAAACATATCGGCTGTCACTGAACCGCACTTGAAATGGATCAAAGGCCGCCGCCGTCTGTCGCTATCGTTATGAATGGCCGAGGCGACCATGGCCTTTCCTGTCCCGCTTTCACCAGTAATCAGCACATTTGCTTGCGTGCGCGATACCATCTCGACCCGTTGCAGAATCTGCCGGATGGCAGGAGATTGGCCGACTACGTCATGGTGTGCCCGCTCAATGCTGATCGCTTCTTGCAGATAGGCATTTTCTTGTTCCAGCCGGTCACGCAATGCGGCAACCTGATCCATCGCTTCCCGCAATTTTCGCTCGTTTTCCCAACGCTCTGTTATGTCGCGAAAGATCACGACGGCGCCGGCAAGCACTTGCCCTTCGTAAATAGGGGTCGAGACATATTCGACGCGGATCGGTTTGCCGTCCTTGCGCCAGAACACTTCGTCTTCGATCCGGTTCACTTGTTCATAGCGGAAAGACTGGTAGATCGGGCATTCATGCGAAGGGTATTTCTCACCATTCAGATGGTGGTGGTGGATCTTGGTATGGATGTCTTCGCCGAGCAGATCTTCGTTAGTCCACCCCAACATCTCTTGGGCCGCACGGTTCACAAAAGTGGTTTTGCCGTCTGCGTTGACCCCGTAAATTCCTTCGCCGGCGGCGTTCAGGATTAACTGGTTTTGCTGTTCAAGCTCGGAAAAGAACGCTTGCGCGCGCTGCCATTCAAGAATGCCACCGCTGTAAATTGTGGCAGTACGCACGACCTCTGCATGCCGTTCAAGCGCGTCCAGATCGGTAATTTGCAGGATCAGTGTGCCCGTATCAATTCGCCCGTTAATCTCGCAACTAATCGGTTCGCCCGTTCGCTTTTGCAGTGTAATCCTACGGGTCCACGCTTCTCCGCGATACATGATTTCGTCCACGAAAAGGATCATGTGCGGCACATCATCCTGCACACGTTCGCTAAAGCAAGACCCGACCAGCGCGTCATCTCTGAAAAGATGCTGTGCTGCAGCGGTTGCCGCAACAATACGGTCGGTGTCGAGGTCAAGGATCAAGGTTGCACCAAATGCGCCGGCTAATCGGGAATCAATGTTTTGTTTTGTTTTACTCATAGAATTATCGAAGGCTGACTTCTGGGTATTCTCAATACGAAATATCGTAAATTATGAATAATCGTAACTCGATGCGTGTCGAAAAGCATATTAATGCCCTGTAATTAATCACTAAACTTAAATTTTGACATCACGCGAAAGACCGTTTTGTTCAAGCGCGCCTCAAGCGAACATTGTTTCAACGTTTGACAGGAGTGATCGAAATGACAGTGAAAAGCCTAGGAAATCCATTCTCATCTGAAACCGACCTGCGCCATGGCGCGGAATGTGGTTGCGCCGGATGCGTTACAACAGCGGTTGAACAACAAGGTGGTCCGGACCTGACCACAAGCGACGGCATGCTAGAACGCGCCGTCGAAAGCGCTATTGTGCGCGCGGTATTTGGCCAAAGCGATATTGGTCGTCGTTCATTCATGGGCATGATGGGCGGTACGACTATGGCCGCAGCGCTGGCCTCAGTGTTTCCAATGAACGAAGCAAAAGCTGCCATCCTCGATAGTCTTGGCCCGCCAGAGAAGACCGATTTGAATATTGGTTTCGTGCCGATCACCTGTGCCACGCCAATCATCATGGCAGAGCCTTTAGGTTTTTACAGCCGTTATGGATTGAACGCGAAGGTTATCAAAACGGCCGGCTGGGCCGTGGCACGCGATAAGTCATTGAACGGCGAATATGACGCAAGTCACATGCTGACCCCAATGCCGCTAGCCATGACGCTAGGTGCAGGTTCAATCGCTGAACCCTACATCATGCCAGCCGTCGAAAACATCAATGGTCAAGCGATTGTACTATCGAACGAACACCTTGATAAACGTGACCCAACACAGTGGAAGGGCTTTACCTTCGGCGTGCCGTTTGAATATTCGATGCATAACTTCCTGCTGCGTTACTATGTTGCTGAATTTGGTTTGGACCCAGATGTCGATATTCAAATCCGCGTGGTTCCACCGCCCGAGATGGTTGCTAACCTGCGTGCCGGTAACCTTGATGGCTACCTGTCCCCTGACCCCTTCAACCAACGTGCGGTTTACGAAGGCATCGGCTTTATCCACCTGCTGACCAAGGAAATCTGGGAAGGGCACCCTTGCTGTGCATTCGCGGCACCATTGTCCTTTGCGCAAGAGTTACCGAATACTTATGGCGCACTACTGAAGTCCATCATTGATGCGACGCAGTACGCTTCGGCGGCAGAGAACCGAAAAGAGATTTCTGAGGCAATAGCGCCGGCCAACTATCTCAACCAGCCAGTGACCGTCATCGAACAAGTGCTGACAGGGACCTATGCCGATGGTCTGGGGGGCGTCCAACGCGAGCCTGACCGCATCGATTTTGATCCCTTCCCTTGGCATTCAATGGGCGTGTGGATCCTGACCCAGATGAAGCGTTGGGGATATATTGAAGGCGATGTCGATTACAAAGGAGTGGCAGAGCAGGTCTATCTGGCCGCTGACTGTAAGAAGGTCATGGAAGACCTGGGCTATGAGGCGCCCGACGTGACCTACAAATCACACACGATCATGGGCAAAACCTTTGATTACAACGAACCCGAAGCTTACATCGACAGCTTTGCGATCAAGAAAGGCTAAGGCAAATGCCCTTGCTTTCCCTTAATCTCCGCGCAGCCATTCTGTCAATTTCGCTGCTTCTTGTCGGCCTCCTGATTTGGGAGGCCGCAATACCCGCCCAAAAAGCGGTGAGCGAATTGACAGAATACGAGATACTAACTGGTGCCGGCCAACCCAAAGCAGGGGTGCCGCCACCAAGTCAGGTCATCGTCAAAGCGTGGGAGGAACTAAGCGACCCATTCTATGATGCGGGTCCAAACGACAAAGGGATCGGTATCCAAATCGGGTATTCGATCTACCGCGTTTTGGTCGGCTTTTCGCTTGCCGCCGCAATTGCGATCCCCCTTGGCTTTTTAATCGGGATGTCACCGCTTGCCTACAAAGCGCTGAACCCGTTCATTCAGGTCCTTCGTCCGATATCGCCTTTGGCGTGGATGCCGCTGGCCCTATTTGTGATCCAAGATAGCGAAGCGAGCGCAATTTTTGTCATCTTCATCTGCTCGATCTGGCCGATGCTGATCAATACGGCCTTCGGGGTGGCCGGCGTACGTGAAGATTGGGTCAATGTGGCCCGCACCCACGAGCTGAACCATTTGCAGACAGCTTTTACGGTGATCTTGCCTGCGGCTGCGCCAACAATTCTGACGGGGATGCGTATCTCTATCGGCATCGCTTGGTTGGTGATTGTGGCCGCTGAGATGCTCGTCGGTGGCACCGGCATTGGCTATTACGTCTGGAACGAGTGGAACAACCTCGATCTGACTTCCGTTATTTTTTCCATCCTGATGATTGGCGTCGTGGGCATGATGCTTGATGCAGCCCTTGGCTTTGTGCAGCGCGCCGTTGCTTACGTTGAATAGGACACAGTTATGAAACCGTTTCTAAGTGTCGAAAACATGACCCAGCGATATCCCGATGGGAATGGTGGTGATTTGACCGTCTTTGAAGACGCAACCTTTGGCGTCGAAAAGGGCGAATTCGTTGTTATCCTTGGTCACTCTGGCTGCGGCAAATCCACGATCATGAACATCCTTGCTGGTCTTTCTGATCCAACGTCGGGTGTTGTGGTGATGGATGGGGCCGAGGTGAAGGGCCCCAGCTTAGACCGCGGCGTAGTTTTCCAAAATTATTCTCTACTGCCGTGGCTTTCTACATTGAAGAACGTGACTTTTGGGGTTGCTGCACGGCACCCTGAATGGACCAAAGCGCAAGTGATCGAACACTCTACCAACTACCTTGCGATGGTCGGGCTTGAAGGGGATGTAATACACCGCAAACCCAGCCAGTTGTCGGGCGGTATGCGGCAGCGCGTTTCAATTGCACGGGCGTTTGCCAACCATCCAAAGCTGCTGTTGCTGGATGAACCCTTTGGCGCGCTTGATGCGCTAACCCGCGGGACGATCCAAGACGAGTTGTTGAAGATCTGGAGCGGAACAGAACAGACCGTCTTTATGATCACCCACG
Organism: Yoonia sp.; assembly: GCA_047627695.1. GTDB lineage: Bacteria > Pseudomonadota > Alphaproteobacteria > Rhodobacterales > Rhodobacteraceae > Yoonia. Next base: position 5,493 of record JBLHTS010000144.1, read on the forward strand.
ATATTGATGAAGCAATCTTGCTTGCTGATCGTATCTTGCTGATGACCAATGGTCCTTTCGCTCGTGTCGCCGAAAGCGTGGAAATCACAATCCCACGCCCACGTAATCGGACCGAGATCGTCGAGCACCCGAACTATTACGCAATCCGTAACCACCTCGTGCAGTTCCTTGGCACCCGCTCAAAGGAAATGGCGGGTCAAGATGCACCCAAGGGAACGAAAAAGCCCACGACAGTGCGGATAGATAAAACCGAAGCGACCGACGACCCTGAAACCGCGCCGCCTACGCTGCGGGCCGTCAACGAATAAACACTGGAGGAGCAACAATGAAAGACCTCACTATGACCCAGATGATGACCAAAGAAGACGTGACCGCAATGATCCTGTCGGCCAAGAAAACCGCCGGGCTGACATGGGAAGACATCGCCGACAAGATCGGTATGTCACCGGTTTGGACCCACTCTGCAGCAATGGGCAAGAACGCCTTTCCAGCCGACAAGGCCAAGCTGATGGTGATGACCATGGGTTTACCGCAAGAAGCCGAAAGCGTGCTGTCCGAAAGCCCTACCAAGATCTGGGAACAAGCGGTGCCGACGGACCCCTGCATCTATCGCTTTTATGAAATTGTGGGTGTCTATGGCCCGACGCTCAAGGCGCTTATTCAGGAAAAATTTGGCGACGGCATCATGTCTGCCATTGATTTTGAAATGTCTGTGACCCGTGTTGAGAATCCCAAAGGGGACCGCGTGAAAGTTGAAATGACAGGTAAATACCTTGGCTATAATAGCTGGTAGGCCTTTGCCGCGGCGGGCTTTGTCCGCCGCGGCAAATCATTTGGATGTAACCCATGATCCGCACACCTGTGCCCCCATTCACCTACGAAGATGCCGTGCAAAAGGTGCGCATGGCAGAAAATGCTTGGAACACCCGCGACCCCGCCAAAGTTGCGATGGCTTACACGCCAGATACCAAGTGGCGCAATCGGGCCGAATTTTTGAACGGTCGCGCTGAGGTTGAGGCCTTCCTGACTAATAAGTGGGCTGACGAGAACGGCTATCGATTGATCAAAGAAATCTGGGCGCATAGCGCGAACAGGATCGCTGTGCGTTTCTGCTACGAATATCACATTAAGAGCGGCCAATGGTTCCGTGCATATGGAAACGAAAACTGGGAATTTGACCCAGAAGGCTATATGGCTGTCCGCCACGCCTCAATCAACGAGGTAGCAATTGCGCAGGCTGAGCGTTTGTTCCACTGGCCGGAGGGACCACGCCCTGATGATCATCCTAGCCTATATGAACTGGGGCTATAAGAGCTTCTGCGGGAGACAAAACGTTGCATGAGAGCGGAAACAAATAAGTCTGGCGAGTGTAGCAACTTCTTGGTTCAGATTTATGCGAATGGCACGTCAGTCCTCTGGGACACCTTGAAAAGTGGTTCGCCGCCGCGCTTCTTTGGTCTAAAGAAATAGTGAGGTCCTTTTTTGGGTTAGGATCGATATTCATCGGCGAGCAAGCATCTGTGCAACACGTTGCGCGCCGCCTCCATTTACCGAAGGCTGCCGTTTTTGCAGGTTGCGGCATCGGTTAAAATGGGCTCAGACCTGCTGTTCGCTGCAGTACAGGCTAAGGTTCGCTTTCCAACACTTTTCATCTGTCGAGGCGCTTCAGAATTTCTTCACATGCCACTTCCATTGAAGGTCAAAGCGCTTCCAAGGAAGGCCGCGTATAGTGCATTGCGAAGGCAAGCGATTGCCGTTTAGAAGCAAGAGTTCGTTCAAGTGATCTTTTGGAGAAAGCTTTGACCACTACACTTATAGTGCTGGCGCATCCTGACCCACGTTCCTTCAATGGCGCATGGGCAATCACGACCCGCAGGGCAAGCGAAGCCCAAGGTGACAAGGTTCTTTTCTCCGATCTAGTCGCAATGGGATTTGATCCCGTCGAGCGTGCTAGCCATTATCCCTACCTGCAGACTGATATGAACTTTGATCCGCTCAAAGCGCAGGAAGAAGCTGCCGACCAGCATCGCCTTCCCGAAGACGTCAAACTGGAAATCGAAAAGCTACGGCGTGCTGACCGCGTCGTCTTTCACTTTCCGATCTGGTGGTTTGGTCCACCAGAAATCCTCAAAGGTTGGTTTGATCGCGTCTTGGCGCATGGCGACGTGCACTCTGTGACAAATCGCTTCGACAAAGGTCATTTTATTGGCAAGAAGGCCCTTTTCTGCGTGACGACCGGGTCGAAAGAATCCGAAAGTGCGTTTAATGGCAAGGAAGGCGACATACAGATGTTGCTTTGGCCAGCAGCCTATACACTCAGGCTAGGGTTCTCAGTTGCCGTGCCTGAGATTGTGCACGGAGTTCACGGCTACCACAAAGGTGTTGATCGGGACGCCCTTCACGATCGTCTTGCCCATACCTTGGATGCCCAAAAAAGGCTTATCTCCAAATTTGAAAAACGTGCTCTTCTTGAGTTCAACTCGGACGTCGATTTCGATGAGAATGGTACGTTACGAGCGGATCAACCGAGTTACAGCCACTTCATTAGAAATAACCCCTAAGAAGCATTGCCTATTCAGTTAATTGGGGCCCAAACCTGCAGTAAGCTGCGGGGTTCACAGAAGTCTCCGAAGCGGATGAAGCCATTTTTGAGCCAATCGCTATGTCAAAAATATATCCGCACGCCGTCAACTTCCATCAGAACCCCGATGTCGCCACGGTCACGTGGGTGCACTTTCACACCGCCAGGGATGGCTGCAGACGCAGAAAGCGCTCTGAACATAATGCCATCCACCTCCTGCATCATTCCAACTTCAAAGGGCGTAATCACGTTGTTCGAGATCATCAAAGGCAGTTGGTCGATTACGGTTTGCGGTGCCAAGACGACTGTATCGCGGCGCAACAGGCCAATCATCGTATTGATGCTCAGGTGATCGGGATGGGCGCGTGTCAGCACAACGATGTCAGGACGGCCAAAACGTCGGTATTGCTCTTGGGGTCCCACCGGATCGATCAACACCAATGCTTGTTCCAATGCGATAACGGCACTGGCCCGATTGATCGCAACCGGCTCTGGGATCGAACCGGATAAAAGATGCTCGTTTGCCAAGTGCACAGCACTTTGACTGTGCTGGCCAATCAACCAACCCGCATTTACTGCCGCAGAACCCAAGCCAGCTTGCGCCGGATGCTGTGCAAGCATTGCAGAGGCGGCAACTGCGATCAGGCCCTTGATCTTGTCTTCCTCTGTCTCATTTCAGAGGGTTTGCGTCTTCACGTCAGAACGTGTCGCGCCCAGTTTTCGTGGGCGCGACTATTGTTATCAAGCCAGATAGGTGCGGAACCATGCCACCATACGTTCTTCCGCAAGCGAGGCAGCAGCCTCATCGTAGCGCGGCGTTGTGTCATTGTGAAAGCCGTGGTTCACGCTGGGATAAATATGGGCCTGATAGCGTTTGTCGTTCTCTTCCATTGCTTGTTGGAAGGGTGGCCACATTGCGTTGATCCGCTGATCGAGTGCTGCAAGCTGGATCATGAGCGGCGCCTGAATT
>JBLHTS010000145.1:0-9033 GCA_047627695.1 Yoonia sp.
ACCTACTTTCGGTTTCAGGATCCCGGCTTCGAATACGTTGATTGGAATTCTGGCAATCATTCCGGGCTGTTCGTCCTGCTGTTTCAGGACGTGGCCAAACTGGCCAACTATCACGGCTTCGCCGCAAGGGGGCCCGAATTTATCCGTGATCTGCCGCGGCTGCGCGCAGAGTGGCGCAAGCGGCTGGAAGAGCAGATCGCGGCCGCTGACGGGAAAACGCTGCTGTTTTCTGCCGAAGCAATCTCGGGGCCAGAATTCTCGCAAGCAAATCACCGTCTCGCCGCCTTTTTTCGTGATCGCTGTGATCGCAGCGATGTCATCGGCTATGCGAGGCCACCTGCGGGGTTCATGGCCAGTGCCTTTCAGCAGTACCTCAAGGGTGGAGAGATAGGCAAAAAACCTTTTCCACATTATCGCGCCCGGTTCGAAAAGATCGACGCGGCCTTCGGGCGCGACAACGTGACCATCCGCGCGTTTTCACGGGACCGGCTGATCGGCGGCGATGTGGTGCGGGATTTTGCCGAAACCGCCGGCATCGCCATGCCGCCGGAAGACCGGATTGTGCGCTCCAATGAAAGCCTCAGCCTCGAGGCAACGGCGCTGCTCTATGTCCAGCGGAAACTTGGCGCGGGCTTCGTCAAGGGTTTTGAAGGGGCTCACCAGGCGAACAACAAATTCATCGCAAGCCTTGCCGCGATCGGCACCGGCAAGCTGGCCTTTTCCGATGCCATGATGGCGCCGATGCTGGAGGATATCGCCGAGGATATCGCCTGGATGGAAGCGCGGATTGGCCATCCCTTTAGCGAAGTCTCCGCCTCTTCGCCTGACGCGATCTCCTCGCTCGACGATCTTGTCGATATCGCGCTGCAGAATTACGACAAGGTATTGGATTTCTTGGGCGAAAACGCGGCAAAGGAAGCGGGTGCGGCGACACTCGAAAATCTCGTCAACGCCCTTGATGCGTTGCGAGAAAGAAGCTACCAAGACGTTGTTGAAAAAAGGAAATTGAACATGGCGAAAGAAGCGAAACAACCCACCGAAGAAGAACTGGCTCTGCGGCGCAGGCTGGCCAATATCCTCTGGCATCTTGACATGGGCGAAGCCCTGCCTGCGACGCAGGACCAACGCGCCGAGGAGTTCAAGACTGTCAGGTCCGATTACATGAAGAAGGCTCTGAAACTTGTCCGGCAGCTCGAGAACAACAAGCTTTCCTTGGTCGAGGCGGTGGAAAACGCCTGAGCGGTCAGCTCCCGCCAGCGCTTGGAAGCATCGGGACCTTCTGATTCCGGCGTTGGTTTTCCAAGCCGGGTTTGAATAGAAAGTTAATCCGCTTGTGACGCTCTTGCGCGGGTACCGCAGCAGCGTATATGCAGGCCATCCGAGCCAAGTGAACAGCAAAGTGCGTCGTTATGCGTGTGAAAGTCTTGATGCGCGCACATATGGGCCGTGTTGCACAGATCAACTTGAGCGCGGAACGCGCCCTACCCGAGACGGATTTCAGGCGGTGCGTTGGAAGTCCGGCCGACCAAGTTCAGTCATCCGGTTAAGAACCTGGACGCCGATCTTAACCTCTGTTTTCTGATTGTTGAAGGTGCGCGCCTTGAGCTTTGACCCGATGACGGTCTTCCAGCGACCCATCCGATACACCCTGTTGCTTGCTTGTTTGAGAACCATGTCGCAAAATCAGCCAACAAACGAAAGATCCCAAAAGTTTGCGACAGAACCATATTGTGTCCGGGTCGACATTACTGATCTGCTTCGTTTTACAGATCAGCAGACAGCAAATCGAGACGTGCGTCAGTGTCTGAATTTCGGTGGGCCGCTCACCATATTAACCTCATGACTTGCGCAGGACGAAACGAGCCACCAAAGCGTCATCCTCCTTATATTTGGCATAGCCTGTGCCCTGGAGGACGTACTCCTTTTTCCAGCCCAGAGACTCCCAAGCCCTAACTGTCTTATCGCCATCGACAACGCGGCGGAAATGCTCTGGCGTCACTTTGGGACGGTCTTCATCCCCGGAGATACGCGTTTCGCACATCAGAAGATCGCCTGGGCGAGCATATCGATCGATCATCTGACGCATCGTCGTATCAGCGACATCTGTGATCGCATGAAGGAAAAAGCGTGAATAGTATACTCTTCTTCCGACATTCTCGGGCATCCCCGCTTCCAAGAAACTCCGCAGGGAATCTAAGCTGGCCACATTGCATGCCTGAAACTTGACACGGTCATTCCCAGTCGCCTCGGCCTTCCTCGTGTTTTCGGTAATCGCTGCTTGGGAGTAGTCGCCAGCGAGGACACGCCACCCATAGGACGAAAAGAACAAGGAATCCCGGCCGTTTCCACAGCCGAATTCGACAACGAGATCATCCTTGTCCAAAAAGTCGACGCAGAACGCAGCGAACTGACTGGGCGGGGAGGGGAAGGTTTTCTGCTTCTGCTTGGCATAGTAGCCTTCCCAGTAATCCTTGTTGTCCTGCTGTCTGTAATCATGGACAAGAGCGAAAAAGCGGGCGATTTCCGGTGGGCGCGACCACTTGAAATGAGGGTCGGGCGTCTCCCAGTTTGGACCATAGATCGCAGTTAGCACCGCTTCTGGAACTTTCGGAGCCGGAAACGCGTAGCCCATGAAATCTGTGCTTTTGGATGGGAAAATATCACTATCGTTCACACCGCCAGCAATAGTGAAATTCTGGAAATACTTACCGCCATTGCTCCAGGCTGCGAAGATATCCAGGCTCACCGGTCGACCAAATTGTCCAAAATGCACATGGGCCTGCCCATTGCTGTCCATGCGCACATTGTTGCCGCATATGGCCTTCAGTCTCTTCGAAAATTCAAGCGATGCTGCGATAGGGTCGTCAATTTCGCCACAATGCAGGATGAGATCGATATCATCGTCATGAGGGATGAAGTTCTTCTCGCGGACATTTCCCAAAAGTGAGCCGTAAGCGATGTGTGCCTCGTAGCCTTCTGAACGGGTGCGTTCGAAGAAATGGTCCATTGCCTTGAGAACGGCGTCCCACCAATCCGGGTTGCGGCTGGATAGTGGGATGATGAAACCACCACCTTTGCCATAATAGGCATAGCCTTCTCCGAACTTGTTCTCAAACCTCGACGATCCGGTATTTTCGCCTGCCAAAACTTGCTTGGCGACTTGTTCACCGGTCTCATCATCGATGAGACTCAACACTGCGTGCGACGGCAGGTGTTGTACGAAACGCTTTTCATCAAGAAGCAGCTTGATGGTGAAGCCGCACTTGCCATCTGGCGTCACTTTTGAAAAATCTTTGCGATATTCCCCAGCCACAAAAGTTCCCACGTTCTGATCATTGATAAACAGAGAGAGTGTGGAAGCTGATCCATCGGCATTGGGTGCAGCCCAGCCCGAGATGACTTTTGGGGTGTTGCGTTCTACGTTTGTTTTTTTCACTCGAGGTCCATCATAATTTAGTTTCGTTCAGTTGCTAGAGCTTGTCAGGCTCAGGCGACACTAAAGGGCTAAGTGCGACCCGACGACCACGAAAAATGGCTGTCACTCCCCGAAAGGCAGTATGGCTGTTCCTTGAACAGCTGTGGGGTAGTCTTGTGCCATTCCTTCATCGTTTGCAATGGCGTCTTGGTCTTGCTGCCGGGGTGGCAAGTTCCGGTATCTGGTGGTCCGGTCCAGAGTGAATTGATACGGCGCGGAAGTCCAGTTCTTCGCCTAGACAAGAAAAGCGCGCTTGCGCCTCTGTCGTGGATGTCACACGAACCTGAACAAACTACCAAAAGGATCGCGCAGCGAGGATCAATGTGATCATCCGGCATTGAACCTGATCACGGTAGGTCTTGAAGGTTTACATCTCTTAAAATTCCACCGTCGGCACGTCAGGACAACTCATGTTCCGGCGCACGCGCATCTGCGCCCAGAAGAGTTCTATAAATTCCAGTTATCTCTTCCACCGTATCCTCGATAACCGGTGGTGTTGGCAGGTTATCATAACAAGACTGCCAGAAATCAACGTCCACCATCTCTTTCATTTTCTGTGCCAGATCCATACTGGAACCTCGCACAAAATGCAGACCATCAATTCCGTCACGGACCTTTTCAGCCATGCCGCCAATGTTGGAGACAAGCATGGGGCGCCCGTATTTGAAGGATTCCTGGATGACGAGAGGTGAGTTTTCCCACCAAATCGATGGCATTACAACCGTGTCGGAATTCTTTAAAATACCGGGCAACTCGTCACTAGAGTAGCGCCCGTGAAACGTCACATTGTCGAGCGATGCCAAGAGATTCTGGACCTTGTTTCGGAACTCTTCGCGTTGATTTTCAAGTCCAGACCCATGCACGTTGATCGCAATTTTTTTGCGTAATGCACGCGGCATGACGGCCACAGCTTCGAGCAGAACATCAAGCCCTTTGAACTGATTGATCTGACCGATATAGGTGAAGTTGCGCCGCACCTCGCCTTTTTCCAGCGTACGAGGCGCCATCTTGGTCACCGCTGTCTGGCCATTCTCAATCATCGTGATGGGTTGGGTCAGCCCCCAGTCAGCATAGCGTTTCTTCAAAAAATGGCTGGGCGAGATAAAGTGATCGACCAACCCCAGGCAGGATCGGAAAACCGCCTCACGCATATAAAGATCTTCGGGGGTGCGTTTGACACAAACAGAACATTTTGCGGGGGCCGCGCCAAAACACAGCGCATTGCGGTCAGCGGTGATCATCTGTCCATTGTTGGCACAGATGTACATATACTCATGCAATGTGAACGCAATCTTGACCGGTTTTGCGGCCATTTTCCGATACCGGTCAGCCGCGCGCAACGCATAGATGCCGATATGTGCAACATGGTGGAAATGAATGATATCGGGCTTGAGCTGTTTCAAAAGCTCGTGAAAATCATGCGTGAAGGCCCGCAAATCCGGGGCCTTGAGCAAAAAGAAATCCTCCATCCGTGCCCTGAACAGAACCTCGTTTGGGGCCAGCATCGAAAATGGCGTGCCACCATGCTCCAGCAAGGTTTCACGGTGCGCCGCCAGGAAGGTCACCTCGTGCCCGCGTTTGCGCAGTTCATCAAAGTGTTGATAGGCGGCGTTTTCGCCGCCGCCCGGGCTAAATTGAGGGTGACCGTGAGAAATGATCAAGACGCGCATAAAATCAAGCCTGTTCTTTAGTCGCATTCAACAAATGGATCCATTTGTTCTGATGGCGCCAACAGTTATAAATCGTCAGCTGGTGTTTCCAGTCGCCGGAATCGGAGACAATGGATTGCGATTGTCGCTCCAAATGATACAAGACAATGTCGCGCGCCACATAGATCTTGGCGCCTCTTTCAGTCAGCGCCAGACACAGATCGGAATCCTCAAAATCCCCGATCAAGAACCCTTCGTCAAAGCCGCCAATCGCCTCGTAATCGCTCCGCTTCATCAAAAAGCATGCGCCGGTCGTTGCAGCAACTTCTACAGTGCTTGTTTCGGGATCTACCGGCATTGCCGGACCACCTTTCCCAGGGTGATCACAGATATACAAGTCATCAAGGAAGCTGGCCTGGACGTGTATCATCCCATCATGCTGCAAAGATCCGTCGGCAAACAGAAGCCTTGTTCCGAGTGCCCCGCAATCTGGCAGACTGGCAAATCGATCAAGCATCTGGTCGCACCAACCAGGTGCCGCCGGGAACACGTCTGAATTCAACAACAAGATATGTTCCGCCCGCGCGGCGCGAACGCCCACATTGTTGGCCCCCGCATAACCAAGGTTCTTGTCATAATAAAGCACCTTAAATGGAACACCAAAAAGCTGCTCATACAAGACCGCCGAAATCCTGATGCCGCGTTCCAGCCGGGGATCATCGACCACGTAAATCAGCTCGATATCGGTCATGAACTGTGGGTCATCGGCAAACAGCGCCAACTGCGTCTCCATGAAGTCGAACCTGCCATAAAGCGGGACAATGATGCTCAGGCGCGGTGTTTCAGGCGCAGAGCCATAATGGATGTCTTCGGCCAGGATGTCGTCACTGCGGGTCACGGAAAGCTGTGAAATTGCGGGGGCCAGATGTTTGCCGATATAGTCGGTCATGCCCTTCAGGTTAACAAAGGGAAATTTCAGCAATTCGATCGCAGCAGCCTGGTTTGGTTGCAGGACAGTTGCTACAGGATTATGCGCTTGAACGAACTGACCGTCATAAAGAGATGTCAGGACAATTGTATTCTGCGAAAAATGCGTTTCGCTTGCGTCTATGAATACAACAAACCCTGCATGCTCCGCCTGGTCCTTGAATTTCCCATGAAATGCCCCGGCCAAATCCTGGCGTGGGAAACGAAAGGCCGTCTCGAGGATCTCACCTTTCTCCACGTCATTCAGAGTAAGCTGGATTTCGCGCTTGCCGCTCCCAATTCCAAGGGTCCAGCCACGAATGAATACCCCGACACCGCCAATCGCAAAAACACTGTCGATTGCTACAAGAAGATTATCCGCCGTAGCCCCCATTTTTGAGAAGGTGCTAGCCTTTGCTTGGAACCCATTGACTTTTTCATACTGTTTCTGACTCAGAAAGTGTTCCGCTAACTGGCTATAAAGAGCACCCGTGCGTTCAGGATCCTCGAAAATGCTGTAGGCGGGACGGTCCGGGTCATTCAGGCTCTCAAGGAGGTCGCGCAGTGTTACATCAGGATGCTTATTTTTGATGCGCTCCAGGACAGCTTTCCAATCCTCGATGCCTTGCAAAAGGTCAGCGGGCAGGTCGCTTGCAGCCAGCCACATGTCGACTGAGCCTAGCCGCTTTTCTTGTGCGCCGCGTTTAGTGTAATGATTTCTAAAATCATCGAGGTTGGATAAACCACTTCTAACAAGGTCTTGATAATATTCCTTGTAAAAGAACACATCAAAGGCCTGGGTCGCTTCGTCTTGTTGATCTGTCATATTGCAATCACTGGTTCATTATTATCGGCTCGTCTGAGCTCATCTACCTTACTGACCACCACTTCAAAAGCCGAGGCGCTTTTGAGGTATGGGTTGGCTGCCATCCTTAGCCCCATAACAAGCCCATCAGATATCGTCCATAATCGTTCTTGCGAAACCGTTCTGCAGATTCCATCAACTTTTCCCGCCCGATCCATCCGTTATCAAACGCGATTTCTTCCAGGCATCCGGTTTGCTGCCCCTGGCGTTTTTCCAGCGTACGCACAAAATTCCCCGCATCCAAAAGCGATCCGTGCGTACCTGTATCCAACCAGGCATAGCCGCGGCCCATCCGCTTCACATCCAGCGTCCCTTCATGCAGGTACATCTCCAGAAGCGTCGTGATCTCGACTTCTCCACGATCCGACGGCTTTACGTCACGTGCCCGCGCAGGCGCCGTGCCATCCAGAAAATACAATCCCGTCACGGCATAGTTCGACGGGGGGACCTGGGGTTTCTCGACGATCGAAATCGCCTTTCCGCCTGCATCAAAATCAACCACGCCATAGCGTTCAGGATCCGCCACACGATAGCCAAAGACTGTGCCGCCTTCGGTCTTGGCGTCGGCCTGCGCCAGCATCTCCGGCAAGCCGTGGCCATAAAAAATGTTATCTCCCAGGACCAGAGCCGACGGCGCGCCATCAAGAAAGTCTTCGGCCAGGATGAACGCCTGTGCCAAGCCATCGGGGCTGGGCTGTACCACATAGTGTAGCGAAATGCCCCACTGGCTGCCATCGCCCAACGTCCGTTTGAACTGCTCCTGATCCTGCGGGGTGGTGATCATGCATATCTCACGAATGCCCGCCAGCATCAGCACCGACAGCGGATAGTAGACCATGGGCTTGTCATAAACCGGCAAAAGCTGTTTGGAGATCCCCATCGTGATCGGGTAAAGCCGGGTGCCGGATCCTCCGGCGAGAATGATGCCTTTGCGTTGTGTCATAGCGGGTCCTGTTTCGGTTCTGTAAATGATATCGGAAATGTTAGCTGATCTACCGGCAGATGCTCTGCGTAAAGCTCCAGATCCTCTGAGTAAAGATCGCCAACCTGCCCGATCAGCGCGGTGTCGTAAAGCTGTGCATGTGCAGGCAGTTGCCCCCCGCGTTTGAGTGCCCCCAGCGCGTGCAGGGGCATGTCGGCAAAATCACCACTGTCGATCAATGTCACCGCATCCGTGCCGTGACCTGTGAGCGCGCGTGCATCCTGCACCTCAAATCCGATACTGTCGCGCAGTGAAGAGACCGTCTCACCAAACCGCTCAAGCGCAAAAACCTGCGTATAGTCTTCGTAGACCAGGAAATCAATTTGCGGTCGCCAGTGGATATTGGCCTTCAGAAGATCTTCTTGGGCCAAAATCGCCACAAAATCGCGGAATGTGAGGGTATCGGGATCAAAGCCATCTCCGGTAAGGCGATAAAGCTGCCAAAGATCGGGTGTCTTGTCGACAATCTTGTCCAGAAAGACGCTCGCCAGACGCGCATGAGGACAGCGCAGGATGACAAAGCTCATCGGTGCTGTGATCAGGTCCGGCAATGTGGCGGTAAAGGTACCATTGTTGAGATGGATCCAGGTCCAGTCCTCGGGGCCCGCGATACACTGATTGGCCAAGGCCAGGCTATAACGCAGGGTCGAACAGGCGTTCTTGGGAATGAAACTATAGACTGCGCCTGATGCATAATGCATCAGCGCGTGGCTGGCGGCAAAGCTGTGGGCCGTATTCTGGCTCAACCTGTCGCGTCGAACACGCGCATAGCGCAGCAGCCCTGTCATGCCTTCAACTGACCCAGATCCGCCAGAATATCCCGCAACCCGGTGCGCCAATCCGAGCGCGCGATGCCAAAGGTGGTTTCGGTACTGGTGTTGTCCATGCGCGAATTCAGCGGACGCACCGCCGGGGTCGGATAATCCGAGGACGGGATGTCTGCTACGTCGCAGAGGGTGCCTGACTGGCGGAAAATCTCGCGGGCGAAATCGGCCCAGCTGACATCCGGGCCGCCCGACATATGGTAGGTCCCCGACTTGGACGGGTCGTCCACCAGTTGGGCCGTAACACTCAGGCAGATGTCGGCGATCGCGGC
>JBLHTS010000146.1:0-9020 GCA_047627695.1 Yoonia sp.
CCGCGCGCTGACCGAAAATGACTCGGTTAGGCTCACCCAATTATTGTCAACCTTGCCAGCGAATGATCTGGTTGGGCAGGCGCTGACTTTTAATCACTTGTCAACCGCAGCACTCCACCGCGGGGAATTTGATCGCGCGCAGGATCATGCAGAGAACGCTATCCGGCTCTATCGTCTAGGGGGCGCTCAATTTGGATCTTTGCACATGCATACGCACCTTGGTCAAATTCGCATGATGCGTGGCGACTTGACCGGCGCAATTGCCCAATATGACGATATGGAAGCAAGCCTGAACCAACTGACAGGTGATCCGCAGGGGTTGCGCGCTATTTGCCAGGCTTTGAAATCCGAAGTTTACTACGAGATGAATGAGGTGGGGGTCGCCCAGTCATTGCTGGACGATGCCCTGACAAGCATTGAGCATGCAGACGGGTGGTTGGATGTTCTGGCAGCAACCTACCGCGTTCGGGCCCGCCTTGCCTTTGTTAGGGCTGGTCTGCCAGGCGCATTGACGGAACTTGCCCATGCAGATGCAGCGGCCCGCGATCGTCAGATGCCGCGTTTGGCGCGACTGATGGCCGTCGAACGCATTCGCGCGCTGACCCTCAGCGACGAGATCGAAACAGCCGTCAAGGAAATGCAGAGTATTGGGCTCGATCCCGGCAAGCTGGACGCAGACCAGCCGGACAAGGATTGGGGCTTGCGTCATGGAACAACAAACGTCGCAATCGCGCGCTGGCTGGTGCGAGCACGCCGCCCCAAGCGCGCGCTTGATTTTGTGGAACTGGCCGAGGAAACTGCAATCCGGGGCGGGCAATTGCTGTCTCTAGCCAAACTCAGAGTGATCCGTGCACAGGCCTTTTGGCAGCTCAATGCCCGGCGCGATGCGACCAGCGCGCTGTTGTCTGCAATCCGTCTGCTTGGCAATCAACCCTTTCGACGTTTTATTCTGGATGAGGGGCTGCATCTACGGCCTGCGGTACAGGCTGTCTTGGATGGCGATCACGTCAATGTTCCGATTAATACTGCTCAACGCCGCCAGTTATCAGAAATTATGCACAACTGGTCTTCGGGGTCGAACCTGCCGATCGCGGGACAACAAGGTGATCAACAGGCACTTCTGACCAGGCGCTATCTGGAAATTTTGGCACAGGGTCATTCCAACAAGGAAATCGGACGGATCATGGGTGTGACCACCAATACGGTCAAATACCACCTCAAGCACATTTATGGCGAATTACATGTCAACAACCGGGCCCGCGCCGTCAATCAAGCAAGGGAATTGGGCATTATCAGCGAATAACTACCCGTTTGGGTAGTCGCATCGGACGTATTCAATAATCAGGCTAAGAGCGAGCAAACCAACCGAATTAGGGGGATTCGTTTTTGAGCTGGGTTCACGTTATTACACCAATCGTAACAGAGGGCTTTCGCGTTGCAGCTTTGCCTGCACCGGATGGGTGCAAAGTGACGAATGCTCAAATCACTCAGGGCCCGGCCTCGATTGAATCTGCAGTTGATGAAGTTTTGGCCGCGCCCGGCGTTGTTGATGCCGCGATCAAGGCTGAAGCGGACGGTGCACAGGCCATCGTGATCGATTGCATGCTCGACCCCGGTCTGGATGCCGCGCGCGAGGCGGTGTCGATCCCAGTTATCGGGTGTGGCGAGGCGGCTATGCGATCTGTTGGTGCCAAGTTTGCGGTCGTTACGGTCCTACAGCGCCAAGAACGTGCCTTTGCCGATCTGGCGCGTAAATACGGGCTGGCAGATCGGATGACCGAGACAATCGGCATCGGTGTCCCAGTTCTAGCGCTGGAAACAGACCGAGAGACCGCGCTTGCCGCGACCATTGAAGGATCAAAGAAGGCGGTGATAGGCGGGGCAACATCCATCGTTTTTGGCTGCACCGGGATGCTGGGGTTTGGTGATGAGGTTCGCGCAGCCCTAGACGCGATCAAAGTCATCGACCCTCTGCCTAATGCCATCGCTTTTGCCCATGCGGCGGTCCAAAGTGGCGAAAAGACGGACAAAACGATTTACCCTTACCCGGAGGCAAAGGCCATCGCCGGTTTCGACGAATGGCCCGCTTTGGACGCCTTGATGCGGGGCCAAAGGGATGACTAAACCCGCGGCAGGCAGGGCAAGCGGCCTATCCCAACACCAGTTCAAATGGTTGCTGGTCGTTCCGCTGGTCGCGTTTTTCGTGCTGTTCTTCGTCGTCCCGGTCGGGCTGCTCTTCGCAACCTCTTTCAACCCGGCGAAGGTCGGGCAAGTTGCCTTGGTTTCCGACCTGACATTCGACAATTACATCCGCTTCTTCTCGCGTTCGAATTACCTGATGGCGGCGGGGCGTTCCATTCTGCTGGCCAGCATCGTTTCCGTGATCACCCTGATTGTTGCCTACCCGATGGCCTTTGTCATCGCCAAGACGGAAAATCCGGCGCGCAATACATT
This sequence comes from Yoonia sp., assembly GCA_047627695.1. Lineage (GTDB taxonomy): Bacteria > Pseudomonadota > Alphaproteobacteria > Rhodobacterales > Rhodobacteraceae > Yoonia. The sequence continues at coordinate 2,455 of JBLHTS010000146.1, forward strand.
CCTGCTGATCCTCGTGCTAGCATCAATGCAATTGGACATGGTAATCCGGCTGTACGGGATGATGGTGATCCTGGGCGACAACGGGCTGATCAACCAGCTTTTGCAGGGCATGGGACTAACAGATGGCCCGGTCGCCCTGATGTACAACTTTCGCGGTGTAGTTTTTGGCCTTGTCCAGTTCGCGCTGCCGTTTATGATTCTGACGCTTGTCGGGGTGATCAAGGGCATTCCCCCCAGCCTTGAAGAAGCCGCGCGCTCGCTTGGGGCGTCACGCCGGAGGGCCTTTATGCGGGTGACGTTACCCGCCTCGATGCCGGGTATCCTTTCGGGGTCCTTGCTGGTCTTTGCCTTGTCGATCTCTTCCTACATTGTGCCAGCGTTGATGGGCGGATTCCGTGTGGGGGTCTTGCCGATCCATATCTACCAGCAGGTCGCGGAAAGCGCTCGGTTCCAGTTTGGCGCAACGATTGCCGTGATCCTGTTTTTGATCAGCGCCACGGCTGTGGCGGTTTACCTCAAACTCGGGAATCGCAGTTCAGGGGGGCTCGCCTGATGGAACGCAAAATCCCTCTGCCAATGCTGGTGCTTGCCATCCTCGGCTTTTGCTATCTGCTATTCCCGATCCTTGTGGTGGTTCTGGCTGGCTTGACAACAGGTGAATTTCTGACCTTCCCGCCCAAAGGGTTGTCATTGAGATGGGTTATCGCTTTCCTCAATTCCGAAAAATACCTGTCGGCATTCTTCTTTTCTTTCAAGCTTGCTCTGATGACCATGATTGTGTCGACCATCTTAGGTACGGCAGCCGCCCTATTCCTCGCGCGGTCCCGCTTTGTCGGGCGGGCCGCACTGCGCGCGTTCTTTCTGTCCCCGGTGGTCCTGCCGGGCGTGGTCGTCGGCTTCGCGCTGTATGCGTTTTTCATCACCAGTGGCCTCGGCATATCGCGCACGATCTGGGGCCTGTGGATCGGCCATATTCTATATTCAACGCCTTACGTCATCGGCACCGTCGGTGCATCACTGGCGACCTTCGACGTATCGCTGGAGGAAGCCGCGCGTAGCCTTGGCGCCTCTCCGCTGCGGGCCTTTCGCAAGATCACATTCCCTAACATTGCACAGGGCATTCAGGCGGGGTCGATCTTTGCCTTCATCGTTAGCTTTGGCCAGTTCGAGGTGTCGCTGTTCCTGTCTGCGCCCAATTCCGAACCGCTGCCAATCGCGATGTACAATTCGTTGCGCTACAAATTCGAACCAGATGCCGCCGCCGCTGGCATCTTTGCTATCATCCTCGTTATCGCCTCGGTTCTGCTGACGAACCGGCTGGTGAACATCCGTCGCCTGCTGGAACGGCAGGACGGCTAACTTCAAGACCAACCAAGGGAGTAAGACAAATGTCCAATGATAAAAAGCACAGCAGACGATCCATACTGAAAGGCGGGGCCTCGTTGGGCGCGGCTGCGACAATTCCGAACATATTTTACATTAACCATGCTTGGGCGCAGGACGTTGTTTATGACGGCGAGGTTTTTGACGCAGGTGGTGCCACGCTGAATGTTGCCGAATGGGGTGGCGGATGGGAAGAGTTTGTACGCAAGGGGCTGACCGACCAGTTTGAGAAAGACTTTAACTGCAAACTGAACTGGGACAGTTCGTTCCCGTGGTTCCCAAAATTTGTGACCCAAGGTGCCAACGATCCCGTCTACGACGTGGCCAACTGGAACCTGCCGAACCTGATGCAGACAAATGCGGCCGGCGATTTTTTCCTGACCACGGAGGAGATCAAGGCTAACGTTCCTAACGCTGCCGATTGCTGGGATTTTGCATTTGCAAGCGGCGCAGGCGTCACTTGGGCCTATCAACCATATGTCTACGCCTACCGCACCGACCGTGGCGCACCGGTGAACAACTTCCGCGATTTCTTTGCGGAGCGTTTCGTCAACAAACGGGGCACCTACGCCACCGAAAACGGTTTGATGCATGCCTTCTTCATGGCCACGGCAAAAGAGTTCGGCAAGGACCAGTACGACATGGAGGCCGCTTTCACCGCACTGGAAGCCGCCATGCCGATGAAAATCAGCGAGTTCACATTCAACATGCTCTCTCTGTTGGAGCGCGGTGAGGTTGATATCGCGGTGCACATCGAAGGCGAAGCCTTGACCCTGAAAAAGCAAGGCGCGCCGGTTGATGTTTGGGAATGGGACAGCAAACCGATCCTCACCCAAACCAAAACGATCAGCCGTTACTCAGAGCCAATGCAGAAAAAGCTCGCACTGGCCTTGTTGAACCGCACGCTTTCACCAGACTTCCTTGAGCCGTTTGGTGAAGAGTTCCTGTGGCGTCCGACCAACGGAAAAGCGGCCATGCCTTCTGCACTCGCCGCCGAAGGAGCAACAAATACTGCTGACGCTGTCTCGGCCTATTGGGTTCCGGATTGGGATTTCTTTGTGCAAAACAAGGCAGATATCACCGACAGATTAAACCAGATCTTCGGCCTTTGATAAACAATGGCCGGGGGCATTTGTTCCCGGCCACGCCCTAAGGAAACCTGATGGCCTATGTAGAATTTAGCGCGATCTCAAAACACTTCGGCACTTCGGTTGCCGTCGCGGATCTAGATCTGCAAATCGAACAAGGAGAGTTCTTTTCCCTGCTCGGGCCCTCCGGCTGTGGCAAATCCACGACGCTGCGCATGTTGGCTGGGTTCGTTAAGCCGACTACAGGCCATATCCATGTCAACGGGCGGGATGTGACTGCCCTGCCACCAGAGGCCCGCGACATTGGGATCGTGTTCCAGAATTACGCGATTTTTCCGCATATGACCGTATTCGACAACATTGCCTTTGGCCTTGTTGAACGCAAACTGGCGAGGGCCGACATCAAGCAAAAGGTTGATGCCGCCTTGGCCGAAGTTGGCATGACCGGCTTTGAAGACAGGTATGAGCGAGAGCTTTCGGGTGGCCAAAAACAACGCGTCGCACTCGCCCGCGTGCTGGTGATTGAACCCGAGATATTGCTCTTGGATGAGCCTTTGTCCGCGCTCGACAAGAAGATGCGCGAAGAAATGAAGTTCTGGATCAAGAACATCCAAAAATCTGTTGGCATCACAACGATTTATGTGACCCATGACCAATCCGAGGCGCTGACCATGTCAGACCGCATTGCCGTTATGGATCACGGACGCGTGCTGCAAATTGGTACCCCGGTCGAGATTTACGAACAGCCAGCCTCGCGGTTCATCGCCGAATTTATCGGTGAATCCAACTTGCTCAACGGCACCGTATCGGCGGTCGATGGCGCCGTTTGCACGATTGGTGTCGGCACGACGACCGTAACCGGTCGGCTCACGCAGCACAGCACGGTTTCGCCCGGCCAAGCGGTCTCGCTGCTGGTGCGTCCGGAAATGATCCGGTTGCATGCGCTTAATGCCAATGAACAGCCCAAACTGCGCGGGACAGCCCGCGAGATTATCTATCAGGGGTCTGTCGTGCGCTATCGCATACAACTGGAGGACCAGGAATTGATGGTCGAGGTTGCCAACCGTCCCGATCTTCCCCGGCTTGGTCTGGACGATGATGTTCCGGTCTACTGGAATGCGGATAGCGGCGTGGTGATGCCATGAAAATCGGCGTGGATGTCGGCGGCACGAACACCGATGCGGTTGTGCTGGGGGCCAATGGCGTGCTGGGGTGGCGCAAGACGCCGACCACGGCAGATGTCTACAGCGGCATCGTCGCGGCTATAACACTGGCCATCGCCGACGCAGAAGTCGACCGCGCCGAGGTAGATTGTGTTATGATCGGTACCACCCAATTCACCAATGCCGTCATTCAGCGCCGGTCTTTGCTGCCGGTTGGCATTATCCGTCTCGCCCTGCCAGCGACCTCTGCCATTCCACCGCTGACTGATTGGCCCGATGATCTGATCGCCGAGGTTGGTCGCAACACCCATTTAGTGGCGGGCGGATATGAGTTTGACGGGCGAGAAATCGCGCCGCTCGATGAACAGGCCGTCGCCAAGGCTGCCCGCGCGTTTCGCCAAAACGGTATCCAGACCGCAGCGATCACTTCGGTCTTTTCGCCCATGAACGGTGACATGGAACGTCGCGCTGCCGAGATCGTGCAAAACGAGGTGCCTGATATTGCGATTTCGCTGTCATGCGAATTGGGCCAGTTCGGCCTGTTACCGCGTGAGAATTCCACAATCATCAATGCGGCCCTGTCTAAACTGTCCGGCCATGTGGTGCAGGCCTTTCGTCACGCGTTGCAGGAACTTCGCCTCGATGTGCCGCTGTTCATCAGCCAGAATGACGGCACGCTGATGCGCGCCGATGATGTGCAGCGCTACCCGGTGCTGACCTTTGCATCTGGTCCCACCAACTCCATGCGCGGCGCGGTCTATCTGGCCGGAATTCAGGACGCGATGGTGGTGGATATTGGCGGCACGACCTCTGACATCGGCATGCTGCGCAACGGTTTTCCGCGCCAATCGACCAACTTTGTTGATGTCGGTGGGGTTAAGACGAACTTTCGCATGCCAGACGTTTTGGCGGTTGGCTTGGGTGGCGGAAGCCTTGTGCGCGACGAGGGGCGACTGGTGGGGCCGGACTCGGTTGGTTACGAGCTGACCAATCGTGCTCAGTGTTTTGGCGGCGACACGCTGACCGCCACCGATATTGCTGTCGCTGGTGGCTGGGCCGACATCGGCGACAGATCGTTGGTGCGGGCAGACAAGTCAACAATCGACGCCGCCCGTGCATCGATGCGGAAACTGCTAGATGTGAATGTCGAGCGCATGAAAACCGAGGCCGCGGACCTGCCCCTGCTGGTCGTCGGGGGAGGCGCAATCTTAGTGGATTGGCCCGTGCAGTCTGTATCGGATGTTCTGCGGCCTGAATTCTCGTCTGTTGCCAATGCCGTCGGAGCCGCCATCGCGCAAGTATCAGGCGAAGTAGAACGTGTCGTGACTTTGAATGAGACCAACCGGGGGACGATACTGGATGACGCCCGCCAAGAGGCCAAGGACAAAGCGATCAGCGCAGGGGCCACCGCCGCGAGTGTGGAGATCATCGAGGTGGAACAGGTGCCGATCAGTTACTTGCCCGGCAACCCCACACGATTGCGCGTAAAAGCCGTCGGCGATCTGCCAATATAGGAAGCAACATGGAACTGAAAATCGAAGATGTTGACGACCTGTGCACAGGCGCTGCCTTTTTGGGTGCAGGAGGTGGCGGCGATCCCTATATCGGCGGGCTCATGGTCAAACAGGAACTGGCGGCTGGCCGGAAGATCGAGATTATTGATCCAGACGGGCTGGATGACGCCACGCTGATCATCCCTACAGCGATGATGGGTGCACCTACGGTATTACTTGAGAAAATCCCGTCTGGCGAAGAGCCGATCCGGGCCCTGCGAGTTGTGGAAAAAGAGTTGGGACGGCGGGCTGATGCAACGATGCCTACCGAAGTTGGTGGTATCAACTCGACAATTCCACTGTTTGTCGGCGCACGGTTAGGGATTCCAGTGGTCGATGCGGATGGCCAGGGGCGGGCTTTCCCAGAGTTGCAGATGGAAACCTTCGCAATCGAAGGCGTCAAAGGATGCCCTTTAGGGATCTCTGACGAAAAGGGCGACACGTCGTTGGTCATGACCGATGACAACCATCGCATGGAATGGATCGCCCGAGGGATCACAATCCGTTTTGGAGGCACCGCCTATTTTGCCAACTACCCAATGAGCGGGGCGCAGGTGAAACGCAGTGCGGTCAAACATACCCTTACACTCGCCCGGCGTATCGGGGACATCATCAGTGGGTCCCGGTCTCGCAAACTAGACCCGTTTGATGAATTATGTGCCTTTCTGGCGACAACAAGCTATGAACTCGGGCGCGTCATCTTTGATGGCAAGATTACCGATGTGGACCGCCGCACAAGTGAGGGTTTCACATTGGGCAGCGTCTCAATTGACAATCCAAGTGGTCGTTGCGTCATCGAATTCCAAAACGAAAACCTCATTGCCCGTGCTGACGGAGAAGTGCTGGCAATTGTACCCGATATCATCTCCATTCTCGACGCAGAAACCGCTATGCCCATCACCAACGAAACGCTGCGCTATGGGCAGCGGGTCAAAGTGATGGCAGTCCGGGTTCCACCAATCATGCGATCTGAAGCCGCGCTCAAACAGTTCGGCCCAGAAGCTTTTGGAATGTCGGAGATCTATCGCGCATTGGAATAAGATCCCCAAATGCTTTTCGGGACAAACGTGCGACACACATAAATTCCGAAACGCCACATCATTGCTATTTCTAGCTGCATTTCTGTCTCTCCTGTGTCAGTTTAATCCGGAACACTGAGTTGAGACGAGCGTCTGGCTCCGATCAGCGACGGTACAAAGGCATTTTTGGATTTAATCCGGTCCGAAGCCGCCAATTGAATATTTCCGCAATAAACCAAGTCTGTTAGGAATTCTTCTCACCCGCAGTGCTGCTTCACTTCAAACGGACGGAGGCACAAACTCGTGAGGTCGGCTCTAAACGCTTTGCTGCCTTACAGCCATTTTGCAGCATCGGTCTTT
>JBLHTS010000147.1:0-8982 GCA_047627695.1 Yoonia sp.
CAATGGCTGGGACAGGTTGATGGCAGGTATCGCATCTGGATCAAAGGCATTGACGCGCATGATCCAGACAGGGGTATTGCGGCACTACATGCTGGTGACTTTTGGCACCGCATTGATGGCGATGGGCGTGACCCTATTCATACGCACGACAGGCATCCCGTCCGTCGGTTGGCCAGATATCGAACTTTGGGATTGGCTGGTTGTCTTGTTGGTGCTGATGGGCGCTGGACTGACCGTCATCACGAATTCGCGCATCACAGCAATTGCCGGTCTTGGTGTCGTTGGCATCGGCATGGCGATGATTTTTATCCTTTATAGCGCGCCTGACGTGGCTATCACGCAACTACTGGTCGAGACATTGGTCGTGGTCTTGTTTGCGGCCGCTGCCCTCAAGCTGCCTTCCTTAGAAAAAGAACATCTGAGAGACCGGACCTTTGACGCCATCCTCGCGATTGGTTTTGGCGTTGTGACGACCATTATCTTGATGAAAGTCACCGCAGGCCCAATTGACCGCGAACTGACGACGTTCTTTGAAACTGCAAGCTGGCCAGAGGCATATGGCCAGAACATTGTGAACGTCATCCTCGTGGATTTCCGCGCTTTGGATACATTCGGCGAGATCGCAGTCGTCTTGATCGCGGCCATCAGCATCTTTGCCTTGCTCAAAAGCAAACCCGAAGAGGAAAAGCCGTGAACTCTATTATCCTGATTGCAGGTGCGCGGATTTTGGCCGTGCTGCTGCTGGTTTTTTCGGCTTTTATGATGTTGCGCGGGCACAATGCGCCGGGTGGCGGGTTCATTGGCGGTTTGATCGCGGCCACTGGCTTTGTGGTCTATGCCATCGCTTGTGGCACCGCCGATGCGCGCAAAGCGCTGCGGTTTGACCCTGCCAATATCGCGGGTGCGGGTCTTGGCATTGCTTTGCTGGCTGGCGTCATGGCGATGTTGTGGGGCGATGCGTTCTTTACCGGACAATGGCTGTTTCTCGGCGCGACCGACGACAGCAAAGGTCTACCGATTTCATCGGTGCTGGTCTTTGATATAGGCGTCTATCTGGTCGTTCTGGGCGCGGTCCTTTCAATCACCTTCGCGCTGGAAGAGGCCGTCTGATGGAACAGCTTTTATCTCTTTTGATCGGTGTTCTGGTTGCAGCTGCGGTCTATCTGATGCTCGCGCAAAACCTGTTGCGGTTCTTGTTTGGCCTGATCTTGCTGTCAAACGCGGCCAACTTGACGATTTTCGTCGCAGGCCGTCTGACACCGGGCGCACCACCATTGGTTCCCGATGGGGCTGATGCACCCATAGGCGTCGTTGCGAACGCCCTGCCCCAGGCATTGGTTCTGACCGCGATCGTGATTGGCTTTGGCCTCTTTGCGTTCGCACTGGTTCTTACTTTCCGCGCCTATCAAACCCTTGGCACCCTCAATACCGACGAAATGCGCGTCGCTGAACCAAAAGAATAATAAATACAATGAGTTGGTATATTTCTCTTCCACTAATCATCCCCTTTGCAGCCGCGATTATCGCGTTCTTGTTGCGCAACTCCGCGCTTGGGCGTTGGGTGTCGATTGTAGGCTCTGGCTTGGGGCTTGCCGCGTCCATTGCGTTGATGATGGCGGTGTTGGATGCGAGTGTTTTGGCGGGGCAAATGGGCAATTGGCCTGCGCCTTTTGGGATCACGCTAGTCGCGGACCTTTTGTCGGCTGTCATGGTGTTGATCACGGCTATCACAGGTTTTGCCGTTGCGATCTATGCATTGGCCGACATCACCGAACGCCAGGAAAAACTGGGCTATCATGCCTTGTTCCAGATTCTGCTTGCGGGTGTGACGGGTGCTTTCCTGACCGGCGACCTGTTTAACCTTTACGTCTGGTTCGAGGTGATGCTGATCGCGTCTTTCGGCCTGCTGATCCTGAACGGCGGTAAGGAACAGATCGACGGCGGCGTGAAATACGTGGCACTTAACCTGATCTCGACCATTTTGTTCCTGACAGGCATTGGCCTACTATACGGCCTGACAGGCACATTGAACTTTGCCGATCTTGCGCTGAAAGTCGAAGAGGTCGAAAACCAAGGGCTGCTGACCGTTGTTGCGATGATGTTCATGGTGGCCTTCGGTGTCAAAGCGGCGGTGTTTCCGCTGTTTTTCTGGCTGCCCGCCGCATACCACACACCCAGTTTTTCGGTCTCTGCCATCTTTGCGGGTCTGCTGACCAAGGTCGGCGTCTACGCTTTGATCCGCATGTTTACGATGGTTTTCGATCACGACATCGGGTTTACGCACACCATCCTGCTTTGGGTCGCTTGCCTGACCATGGTGATCGGCGTTTTGGGTGCCGCGGCGCAGTCGGATTTCCGCAAGATCCTGTCGTTCCATATTATCAGCCAGATCGGCTATATGATCCTTGGACTTGCGCTGATGACGCCTTTGGCGCTGATGGGAACCGTGTTTTATCTGGTCCACCACATTATCGTCAAAGCGAACCTGTTCTTGATCGCGGGCGTCGTACAGCGGCTGACCGGCAGCACCGAAGTTTACAAAATCGGTGGGCTTTATAAATCTGCCCCTTTCCTTGCGGTCTTGTTCTTGATCTCCGCGTTCTCATTGGCCGGTTTTCCGCCGCTGTCGGGCTTTTGGGCCAAATACATCATCGTCAAAGCCACATTGGACATCGAGATGTGGTTCGTCGCGTTCATCGCGTTGGCCGTGGGGTTGATGACAATCTATTCCATGACCAAAATCTGGGCAGAAGCATTTTGGAAGCCACATCCAGACGGAATAGAGCAAGAGCTTAAGACACTAGGCAACAAAGCTACACAGCTGACCCCGATTGCGGGCCTTGCCATCATGACGATCATCATCGGCCTGAACCCCGAACCTTTCGTGACCTTCGCAGAACGCGCGGCCGCACAATTGCTGGACCCAACAACCTATATCACCGCCGTCATGGGGGTCGCATTATGAACCTGTTTCTTTTGAACATCATCCTCGCTGTGTTTTGGGCCGCCCTTTGGGGCAGCTTCACGCTGACCCAGCTGGTCGTCGGTTTTCACGTGGGCTTTGTTACACTTTGGGTGGCGCAACCTCTGTTCGGGGGGCCAAGCGGGTACTACCTGCGCGCCTACCGCATCGCCCGGCTTGTGTTGTTTTTCCTCTATGACCTGATCATGTCCAGTTTGCGTGTTGCCTATGACGTGCTGACGCCCACGGATATGAGCAATCCTGCGATTTTGCAGATGCCCCTTGATGTGAAATCCGACATCGAGATCTTGTTGGTCACCAACCTTATCTCGTTGACGCCCGGCACGCTGAGTTTGGACGTGACCCCTGATCGTAAAACACTGATCGTGCATGCAATGTTCGCAGACGATCCAGAGGCAGTGATCGCAAGCCTGAAATCGGGGATGGAGCGTATGGTGAAAGAGGTATTTGAAGCATGACATCCGCAGAATTTCTGGACCTGTCGGTCTATGCAACCTTCGTCATGGTAATGGTGTCGCTTGCAATCGCGTTCGTCCGTTTGGCCCTTGGGCCAAGCCTTGCCGACCGTGTTGTCGCCCTTGATATGATGACAGTGACAATCATCTGCGTTTGCGGGGTCGCCGCGGTGGCGACCGGCGTTCACGCGCTGCTTGATGTGGCGTTGGTGCTGGCTTTGGTTGGTTTCTTGGCAACAGTGGCGCTGGCGCGGTTTGCAGAACGCCGTGATGCCCGCGAAAAGGATATCGACAATGTCTAATATCATTATCTCGCTCTTTTTGCTTCTGGGCGGTTTTTTTGCGCTGGTTGCGGCCATCGGCGTGCTGCGCTTGCCCGATGTGCTGATGCGGATGCATGCCTCTACCAAGGCCGGTATTTTGGGCAGTAGCCTTATCTTGATCGGCGGCGCTATCCACCTGCATGAGACAGAGATCACGGTGCGCGTCATCGCAATCATCCTGTTCTTGATGCTGACATCGCCCATCGGTGCGCATATGATCGGGCGCGCTTCGGTCCGCGACCTGCAAGTGAAATCGGACACCACCAAAAGTGATAGCTAAGAGGCTTGCGCTGGCGCGGCAGGTAAAGGCAACATACAGTCAAACGCACAAGGAGCCCTGTCCATGACCACCCCATTTGATCTTGTGATCGCAGGCGGTCAGATCGTCACGCCAGATAGCGTTATGACGGGCGATATAGGCATCAAGGGCGACAAGGTTGCGGAGATTGGCAGCGACATTGGCGCGGCAGTTAGAACCATTGACGCACGCGGAAAATGGGTCATGCCCGGTGGCATTGACCCGCACGCGCATATCGAACAAATGTCCGGCATGGGCGTCATGAACGCCGATACGTATGAAACCGCGACCCGCTCTGCCGCAATGGGTGGCACGACCAGCGTCATATCTTTCGCGGCGCAAGCCAAAGGCGAACGCTTGGCCGACACCGTCGCCTATTACAGCGCGCGGGCGGCACGTGGTGCGATGATTGATTATGCGTTTCACATGACGGTAACGGATACGGGTGTTGACTATTTCAACGAAGATCTGGCGCAGCTGATCGCGGCGGGCAACCGCTCGATCAAAGTGTTCACGACATATAATATACAACTGACCGATGCGCAGATAATTGCCACGATGAAGATCGCCCGCGAAAACGGTGCCATTGTGTGTGTCCATGCCGAAACCGACGCCATTCTGGCCGACGCCAAAGCTGCCCTTATCGCTGCCGGTAAAACCGCGCCGCATTATCACGCAGAATCGCACCCCCGCATGGCAGAGATCGAAGCGGTTGAACGCATTTGCCGCTTTGCCGAATACCTTGGCCAGCCCGTGATGTTGTTCCACATCTCAACCTCCGAAGGGGCCGTTGCGGTCCGAGCCGCCCGCACACGTGGTGCGCCCGTCTGGGCCGAAACCTGCCCGCATTACTTGTTCATGACGGAAGAAGTCTTGCGCAAACCCGGACTTGAGGGTGGCAAATGGATGTGTTCGCCACCGCAACGCCAAACCGCCGATCAAGAGGCCCTGTGGGGTGCGCTGGCCGAAGGTGATCTGCAAGTAGTGTCCTCTGATCATGCGCCTTACCGCTTTGATAAAAGCGGAAAGCTGTCCTCAGGGCCGGACGCCGGATTTCCTGACATCGCCAACGGTTTGCCGGGGTTAGAGACCCGCCTACCCTTGATGTTCGACGCGATGATCAGCCAAGGGCGCGGCGGACCAGAGATGTTTGCCCGCCTGACCGCGACAGCCGCCGCAGATATTTACGGCCTGCCCAACAAAGGCCGCCTTGCGGCAGGCATGGACGCGGACATCACCCTTTGGGACCCCAAGAAATCAGTCACTTACGGTGCAAATGACCTGCACGACAACGTAGGTTACAACCCGTGGGAGGGCCGCACGATCACAGGTTGGCCCACAGATGTTTGGCTGCGCGGAGCGCACATCGTGCAAGATTGTGCGTTCCACGGCATACCGGGCAGTGGCGCCCAGATTGATCGTCCCACGCTTGCTGTCACCCCGACCAAACCACAGACAATCAACGTCCAGTCTATACTAAAGGGCCGTGCATGAGCGGTGACACCCTGATCATCATCAACCCCAATTCATCGCAGGTCGTGACCGACGGGATTGACGTAGCTGTTGATCCGCTGCGCCGTTTTGGTACGCCCATGCGCTGTCTAACCTTGCCCGAAGGCCCTGCAGGGATTGAAAGCCAAAAGCAGGCAGATCTGACAATCGCGCCAATGCTGCGCCTTGCTGCGGCCCAACAGGATGCGGCTGGTTATGTTATCGCCTGCTTTGGTGATCCGGGACTGCACGCCCTGCGTGACCAGACCACCCTGCCCGTTATTGGCATCCAGGAAGCTGCCGTGATGACCGCCCTCGCCCTTGGTCAGAAATTCGGCGTGATCGCAATTATGCCCGCGTCAATCCCGCGCCATCTGCGGGCATTTGGTGCAATGGGGGTGTTGGACAGGCTGGCTGGTGATCGCGCTTTGGGGCTGGGCGTCACTGATCTGGCTGATCCCGACAAAAGCTTGGGCGCGATGATCGCAATAGGAAAACGTTTACGCGACGACGACGGAGCAAATGTGCTGATTATGGGCTGCGCTGGCATGGCACAGTACCGTGCAACTCTTGAATCCGAGACAGGACTGCCAGTTGTTGAACCGTGCCAAGCGGCGGTCGCAATGGCCCTTGGATACATCGCCCTTGGGCTAAGCCATAAAGGAAATCAGAATGCTTGATGAAACAGCCCAAGGTGTCTTTACCATCGCCGTGACACCCTTTCTGCCAGATGGCGCGCTCGATTGGGACAGTGTCGACCGCATGGTTGATTTCTACATCGCAAGAGGTGCCATGGGATTGACGATCCTTGGCATGATGGGCGAAGCGGGCAAATTGACGGCGGACGAATCCATCGCCGTAGTCAAACGCGTGATCGCACGCAGCAGCGTGCCGGTGGTCGTTGGGGTCTCTGCCCCCGGTTTTGCAGCGATGAAAGCACTGAGTGACACATCAATGGACCTTGGTGCGGCAGGTGTCATGGTCGCCCCGCCCAGCAACCTGCGCACGGACAGCCAGATTGTGACCTACTATCACAACGCGGCCGAAGCCTTGGGGGACGCGCCTTTTGTCTTGCAGGACTTTCCGTTGGTAACCAATGTGGTGATCCCGACGCCAGTGATCCTTAAGATCGTGGAGGACTGCCCAACTTGTGTGATGCTCAAACACGAAGACTGGCCAGGGCTGGAAAAGATCAGTGCCTTGCGTGCTGCGTCCGATGCGGGTGCGCGGCGAATTTCGATCCTTTGCGGCAATGGCGGGCTTTATCTGCTTGAAGAACTGTTGCGCGGCGCGGACGGCGCCATGACGGGCTTTGCGTACCCTGAAATGATGGCGCAGGTGATCGCGGCTTACCGGTCTGGCGACATCGCACGTGCCCGCGATATCTTTGACGCCTACATGCCTATGGTACGCTATGAGGCGCAGCCAGGATTAGGGTTGGCGATCCGAAAATTTACCCTCACTGAACGTGGAGTGATCGCACATGATACGGTGCGCAAACCGGGTGCCCCAATCAGCACGCGCACTAGAACAGAGGTCACGGCACTTGCTGTTCGACAAACCGACACACTTTCGCGCTTTGGATTATGAAAACATATCCAATCGACTAGCTTGCCCCAATCTCTTATCTATTTTCTCAATTCTCCAATTAGAGCAAATGAACATATTCCAATACAGGTATGTGCTTCAGCAGATCCGCCGCTCAGGGTCGAACGACTGGCAGCCAGTGTTGCTTCAGAAATCTTCGTGGAACTGGCGGATGTCGCTCACATTCGTTCAAATGTTCCGAGAGATAGCGTATCACTATTGAGATGGCGGCCTTCCGAACGACTTAGCACTTCTCCTGAGCCAAGCTGGACTTGTAAATCGATAAATGCGCGCGCGTAGTCCTGGCGGAGTTTTGACTGTGCTGCCTTTGCTTGGCCCAACCTACCTTCAGCAACGGTTACATCGTCAAGAGTTGCTCCTCCAAGTCGCAAAACGCTCCCCGTTAATTCCAAAGATCTCTGGCTCAAGGAAACACTCAGGTCTGCAGACCTGAGCGCCTTTGCGTTTCCTTCCAATGTCAGCAGTCCCGCTTCAGCGTCAGAGATAGCTATGAGAACAGCTTCCACCCACTCATCATATGCGATTTGAACGCGGATTTCCGCAGCGCTGACCCGTCCTCGCGCCGCACTGATGGGAAACGCAGGCAATTGCAAACGCGGTCCGAATGTGGCTGTTAGGCCGTCCGATCCAATCGTATCAAATGCAAGAGTACCGCCTAAGCTGAGCTGTGGGTAAAGATCGGCGCGCGCCTGTGTCACATTCAAGACGGCCTCATAATACTTCCTCTCTAGAAGGTACAAATCGGGGCGGTTGCGCAGCAAGTCTGTCGGCAATCCAGCTTGCGAAACGGCAGGGGGCAGCGGTTGCGGGCGACGCTCAGATAGATCGATATCCTGTGTTCCGGGTGCTGTGCCTGCCAAGATAGCAATTTGGTTCAGACTGATAGCAATTTGTGCCTCAAGTGCAGGAAATTCGGTCTGTCGTGCGGCAAGCTGGGCACGGGCATTTAGCAGCTCAATTTCGGTAACATGGCCTGTTCCGGCAACCAACTGTTGTTGCGATATTATATCTCTGAGACGGTTAATTTCGGCCTGCAGGTCTGCGCGGCGGGCTTGCTGAAATCGTAGATCGACGTAAGCGTTCAGCAAACTTGCCACAATAAATTGGCGTGCGGTTGCCAACTCGGTCCTGGCCAGAATTACGCGGTTATTCGCAATTTCCTGCAAGGCTGCACGGCGTCCAAATGGATCGAATAACCAACTAAGACCGGCGTTTGCTGTCGTTCCTGTTTGTGTAGTGCTCGCCTCAAAGTCGCGCTGTACTGAACTAGCCAAACTGCCCGTCACCGACACTGCACTGGCTGTCGTCCCACGCAAAGATTCAGCTTCCTCAACACGAAGCGCCGCAATCCCAATTGTCAGGTTTTCTGCATAGACGGTCTGAACCAATCTATTGACCATAGGATCATTAAGCTGTCGCCACCAAACGACATCAACCTGCCGCGGCATCATGACGTCTGGTGTCGCATTAAATGCAACTGGGAGTTCGGCTTCTAAGTTCTCAAAATCAGCGATTTCAGCGCATGCCGATGCAACGAGAAATATCGCGCAAGCCACAAAAGACCGTGGAATCCCACGGTATATATGAATTAACATCTGCTCTTCCTACCTCGATGCTTCCGTCTGTTTTGTCGCGGAAGCTTGCCCAAAACGGTAGATTGGAGGTTAATGCCGGTCAACAATTGACTGTCAGTGACCACCAATTGGGTCAAATGTGTAATAAATTCCCTACAGGCGCGCTATTTACGAAATGAGCAATGGTTACGCACTTTAGCGGCCTCGGCTGACGGGGTACCCTACTTTACTTTTTTTCTGCGAAGTGTGG
>JBLHTS010000148.1:0-8871 GCA_047627695.1 Yoonia sp.
TCAGTAATGAGACAGCGGCGCGTGCGTACTCCCAACAGGGCCACGGCAAACGACAAGCCGATACAAAGGCCGGATACATATCAGCGACTTCCTGAAGACGTGCAATTGAACACTTGCGAACGGCAGCCGGTACATACAATGGGCTCAATGCGGCCATTCGCTGCGGGACGAACCAAGGTCTGCTAAACGGTACGAAACCGCCGCCAATGCTGAAATCACAAATGCCAGATTTTCTTCAATGACGGAAACTTATCTGTGATGGAGGATGCGCCCTATGGTGTTCATCAGTATTTGTGCTGCTAGGGTCGATGTGCATCCAGTTTGGTCATAATCAGGCGCAACCTCGACTAGGTCGACGCCCACAATACGGCCACGTCTTGCTAACCCATCAATCAGTTCCAAAACCTCATAATAGATAAAACCGCCGTGGCTGGGCGTTCCTGTTCCGGGTGCAATTGATGGATCAAAGGCATCGATATCGATCGTGAGGTAGTAGTTAACACCTTCTGGAATACGATCCAGCATGCCCTCGATGCCCAATTTCCGTACTTGGCGAACCGATTGAATGTCCGACCCCATTTTGCGGGCATCAACATAACCGCCGCGCGCTGTGGAGGATACATTGCGAATGCCGATTTGGCTCAAGCCCGTTACATATGGTTTTTCAGCGGCGCGACGCATCGGATTTCCATGGCCATATCTAACTCCGTGGCGCTCATCAACAAAATCGAGATGTGCGTCGATCTGGACCACGTGGATCGGTCCTTGGTCGTCAAAAGCGTTGATACAGGGGATGTTGACCGAATGGTCGCCCCCCATCACAACGGGAATTGCGCCTGCTGAAAGAATTTTCCGAACACCATATTCGATGTTAGCGTGACTTTTCATCGTATCAGTATGGATGATATCCGCATCACCGATATCGACGATCTTGACCTTCGAGGGTTCTAGATAAGTTATGTCATCTTCGTGATCGTAAGCACCTGCATGACCGAATGAAAAGAGGGTGGAGGCTTCGCGGATGGCGCGCGGACCCATTCGGGCACCTGAACGCCACTGGCAACCAAAATCGTAAGGTGCACCGAGGACAGCCACATCTGCATCAATTGCATTCCAGTCCTCCACGTATGGGTACTTTCCAAACGTACAAATCCCAACGAATGGAAGGTTGAGGCGTCCGCCCTCATATCCATGGTCCGACATTTTCGATTCCTTTTCCATTTCTTGAGATAGGGTTGCGACAGATGACCTTCAGAAAACTCGAATTGATTTGGTTACGGTTCTGATTACGATAAGCATAAACCAAACCTTAGCCGCGCCGCTGTAAATCTGCAAAGAGGGCTCTTTGCTGCAGTTCGCTGCGACTGGCATCAATGTCTGCTAAGGGCCGTTCGTGTCACTCGGCACAACGGGCGGATATGGTATTCTTTGCGGCGTGGGCCGAGTACTTGATGCCGCTATACCACCATGCACCGTGCTGTCTTCTTCAAGTATTGGCCGGTCACCCGTCTATAAGTCGCTTCAATCGATTGGGTGAAAACCTAAACCACTTCTCGCGGACGTACAGTTCGATATTGGACGTCTCCTAATTCTGGCGCTTGATTTTGTTGTACAAATTCAGCTCAAAGTCATCACCTTTAAAGCTAAGCTCTATTGCCAAGTACTTCGAACAAAGCGTCGAACACTTTGGCTTTTTCAGCTTCAGACATGCTTCGGGGATGGATCGTTTTGTTTGTGCCCATATTTTCCAATACTTCAAAGCGCCGATCATCTGACATCGTTCCGTAATGCCGCTCCGTGGTTTGTTCGCTGTCGTGCCCCATGTTCAGTGACCAAGCTTTGCGCTCTTCGTGAGTGAGCCGACGGATGTCGCGTTAGGCACCGACGGTATGCCAAGTGCTGTGAGCCCGTTTAGGGTAGCGGCTCGGATTTGGATCCGCGACCTGCCGGTCGAAGTCTCGCGCAGACAGGCGCTAACCGAGCAGTTTTACACATTGCATCTTGGTTTTGACGCGGCTTCGGCAGTGGTATTGACACTTGCCGCCATAATGCCCAACCGAGATCCTTTGAGGATCTGACCGGCTACATAATTTCGCCCAATTCGGAAGCAACAAGGCCGCGTCTGAGTGACACGGCGAAAAGGAGACAAGCCGCATTCACTATGTAGTTCGCGGTGATGGGTGATATGCCTTTATCTTTATAAAAAACTGTAACTAAATGATAATTCGTCCGCATTAGAGACCTTAATGCAAACCGCTGCGCACGTCTGCTTTCCGCCAGTTGCTACCGTCTGTGCACTTTGCAGCATTAGTCAGTTTGGGCCCCCACTGCATGGTGCTGCATTAGCCACAGTCAGGAATTGAACCGTTTGTTACAGCTTGGACCTAGACAATACAGAGGCGCGAAGACAAAGATCGCCACATGATTTTGGGGCACTGCGAGGACCTGTTAGTGGGCCCGAGTAGCGATCATCTCGATCAGGCACCTTAGCGAATGACAAAGGATACGATTATGGCCAGCAACAAGATGAATATTGCCGTTATTCCTGGCGACGGGATTGGCAAGGAAGTCGTCCCCGAAGGGGTGCGCGTCCTGAACGCAGCCGCGGCAAAATATGGCTTGGACTTTAACTTTGACGAGTTTGATTTCTCGTCATGTGACTACTACCAGCAACACGGCAAGATGATGCCGGACAACTGGAAGGATGAGATTGTCGGACATGACGCGATTTTTTTTGGTGCAGTTGGTTGGCCGGATACGGTGCCGGATCACGTATCGCTATGGGGATCGCTTTTGCAGTTCCGTCGTGAATTTGACCAATATGTCAGTCTGCGCCCCGCCAAGCTGATGCCCGGCGTGACTTCTCCTTTGGCAGGGCGCGGTCCTGGCGATATCGATATGATGATTGTGCGCGAGAATACCGAGGGCGAGTATTCATCGATTGGCGGAAGGATGTTCCCCGGAACTGACCGCGAAATTGTCATGCAAGAGACGGTCATGTCGCGCGTGGGCGTTGACAGGATTTTGCGCTATGCATTCGATCTTGCACGCAAACGTGGCGGGAAACTGACCTCGGCAACCAAGTCGAACGGCATTTCAATCACGATGCCCTACTGGGACGAGCGTGTTCTCGAGATGCAAAAATCCTATCCTGATATCACGGTCGATAAATACCATATCGACATCTTAGCTGCGATGTTTGTGCTGCACCCTGACCGCTTTGACGTTGTCGTCGGATCAAATCTGTTCGGGGATATCCTATCCGATCTGGGTCCGGCCTGCACGGGCACCATAGGCATCGCGCCATCGGGCAATATTAATCCAGAGCGTAAGTTTCCCTCACTTTTTGAGCCTGTGCACGGCTCAGCACCCGATATCGCGGGCAAGGGAATCGCCAATCCGATCGGTCAAATTTGGTCAGGTGCAATGATGCTGGAACATCTGGGGCATCTGGAAGCCGCACAAGGCGTCATGTCCGCAATCGAGGCCGTTCTGACTGATCCTGCGTTTCGAACCGGAGATCTTGGGGGGACGGCAAATACTGTAACCTGTGGAAAGGCAATCGCGGCGGCTGTATGACTGGCGACATGCCCGCCCATTATACGTTCTGCCCCAACCTTCCCTGACAGCAGTAGTTCCTTCGTTACAGGTACAACTTTGGCGACTGCAGAACGATAAGCCGCCAAATAGCGAACGGCAGTTTTGTCCCGCGTTGCGGCCCTTGATGCACCTTGCAGCAAAGGTCTGCTTGGATCCCAAATCTACCAGGAAGGATCTTTTTCGCCGCAGGGAAGCACCGAAAAAACGTCAATATATGCTTGATATTTGGTTCGATATCGAATTATATAATGCGAAATCGAACTAGATGGAGTAGTAGTATGAAACTTTCAAGACGCGCAATGTTGGGCTTCAGTGGCGATTGTGCTGTGTTGGCGGCAATGATATGAAACGCATATTAACAGGGGCTTTTGCGGCGGTTGGCTTACTGTCCACCACACTTTTTGTTGGCGGCTTGGCTTTAGACGCAGGCGGGTTCGACAACACGGAAGGAGGCTATGAGCCCCCTTATGAGGAGTGGACCGGAACTCCGACGGACTGGGACGCCGGGGACTCAACATCGCAGGGAATGGCACGGCGTGGTTATGTGGCTAATTTGCTGGTTGATTGCACGACGGGCATGATTTCGTTTCAGATATACGGGCAGACAATTCCGTTTCGTCCCTTTTCGCCACGTGCCCTCGCGGTGCATCAACCACGCGAAGCCTGCATCGCGCGCGGCTTCATCCCCACATTTTAACCAACAGAAAGAGAGCAAACCGCTCTTAGCGGCACTATCGGAAGGCCGTAGGTGCAAGCACCAGGACAAATGGTTCAGATGCCAATCCGATTGCGTTAAGTCTATTGGTTCATAGCAGCCCGCGCTGCCCATTGGAGACACATTTCGTTCATGTCTGAAAAAGAAATTGATCCTTACTTTGCACTTTTTTACGAAATTGGGGTCATCAATCAAATTGGCTCGGCATTTCTCGAAGCACGCCTGCCAAGCGGCTTGTTAGCATCACACTTCGGGGTAGTAAGCCATCTTATCCGAGTGTCTGATGGCGCAACTCCATTGAAATTGGCCCGCGCATTTCAGGTCGCTAAGACAACAATGACGCACACATTGGCCGGGCTGGAAAAGCATGGGTTTGTCGATATGCGTCCAAACCCGGATGACAACCGATCCAAACAGGTCTGGTTGACGCCTGCGGGGAAGCAATTTCGGGACGATGCGTTGTTAAGGCTGACCCCTCTGTTTACGAGGCTCGCTGAGCAATATTCGTCCGAGAGAGTTACAGCAATGCTGTCCAATTTGGCAGAATTCCGAACACTGATAGACGCGCTACGCAACGAGATCACATAGCAAAGGTGGCGTTCTTGCAATGCTCGGCCGAGTACAGAAAAGAGCTCTACCATATATAAATAAAATCAACGTCTTACATACTATATTGTACCGTTATAACGACCGGAAAAATGATCTGTCAAAAATTATTTTTTTGCCAATCAGCCTGGAACATACAATGGCCTTAGCACCCTCAGATAGCGCATTGGACTTTTCCCTTGCTACCATCTCATTTTCCAGAAGTTCGAAACCGTCCAAAGAAGTTGCGCGCCCCGACGGGACATCATGGCAACACCCGCAGCGAATAACCGCACCGTAAGGATGCTGTTCGAGCCCAATTCAACGATATTCCGCGATGCAGCTAAAGTCCGCTTTCGAGTAATGGGCCCCACGATGCAGTGTGGACCATTAGCTTTTTATGGCAATTTCATCTCACTGTAGTCTCCGCGCGTGCGTAGCGTTACGACGACCAGCCCGTCAGTGCGGTTGCGCCAAAACCAACCGTGATTGCCAGTAAATGCTGCGACGAGTTGCCCTGACTGTTCGGGGACGCCGCGACCCTGCTCATAGGATGCACCTTGTCCACCGCCATCACCGTGAGTGTCGTAGTTCAACACCGCGCCGTTTGCGGTCCATTCAAATTGTGCGACGGCCCCTTCCTCCATAACCAGCTTAATTTCGATGCCTTCGGACGGTGCCAACGTATAGTTCACCTCATCGCGCCAAGTGGTGGCGACAGGTTCTTCTGGTGTGGCTGGCTCTGGGGCCACCGCAACGACATCTGGAGCGACCACATTTGGTTGGGGTGCAACTACCGGCGCAGGCTGAACTGCGGATGAAGCAGGCACCGTGCCAACGACGGCCGCAATAGCAGAAATCTGTGCTTCTATGCCTGCAAGCCGTTCGAGGACTTGTTGGTCTATGGCAGTCGTCGTAGGCGGTGCAATGGCAACGGATGCGGCTTGTGCCGCAGTTGCGTCATCAGCTTCTGCTTCTGCATAAAGCTGTTGTTTGATTTCGCCCATCTCTGTCAGACCCATAACACTCCCCAGACCAGTTGCATCAATCCCGTATTCGGCAGGAAGCCAGAACAAGGTCAGAATTGCGCCTGCCGCGACGGCTGACCCAAGTGTTGCACGGATCAGTCCACCCGAAGAGGACGCAACACCCCGGACGTAGCCGTCTTGTGGTGGCATTTTGCTGGAGCGTGGTTCAGCGTGAAGGGGCGGGACTAGTGCCCTGCCGATGTCAAAATCTTTATCCATTGAGAAACTCCTAGAATTAAGTGACGACGTAGCCGGCAATCTGAAACCCCATAAGGGTGAAGCCAGCAATCATCATTAGAACATTGGTGCCGTAAGCTTGACGCACGAAGGACGGGGTGGCACGCCAACGGGTCATAACGACCAGAATGGCTGCAAGTGCCAGAAGCTGGCCAATCTCGACGCCGACATTGAAGGCGAGAAGGTTCGGCAACAGCCCATCTGGCGAAATGTCATAGTCGATGATCTTGGATGACAGGCCAAAGCCATGCAGGAACCCAAAGATCAGCGTTGCCATCTTGGTGTCGGGCTGGACGCCAAACCATTTTTTGAACGCTCCGAGGTTATCCAGGGCCTTATAGGCCACCGAAAACCCGATGATCGCGTCGATGATGTAGCTATTGATGCCAAAGTTGAACCAAACGCCTGCAAGCATTGTGGTAGAGTGGCCAACAGCAAACAGCGTGACGTAGATGCCGACTTCTTTCATGCCATAGAGGAAGAAGATTACACCCATGAGAAACAGGATATGGTCATATCCCGTGACCATATGTTTGGCACCGAGGTAAATGAACGGGATGATATTCACTCCCGTGATTTCCTGGATATAACCCTGATCTCCAAGCGTGACGGCATGGGCCAAGGCCGTGGTCGCTGATGCAAAGAAAGCCACCAAGACCAGTGTCATAAAGATTAAGGGTTGCCGCAGATGATGCGACATCACCCCCAATCCATTGGATCGATTGTGTATCATTTTAAAATTTCCGCTTTGTGAAGTGTGAGGGTGACAGCGCCCAATGGCGCTCTGTTACGCTCGCGGAGGTCGATCCAGATCAAAGCCGTCGCGCCCCAGCAAGCTGCTATTGGCTGTCACCCAATCAGAACGGGTCGGCACAAAAACTTCGGCACTTCTGCGTGGTGGCAGGAGGGCGGTAGAATGATCATGGTCCAATACATCGTGCGCATGACCGTGGTATGCCTGCACGATATCATCAAATTCATCGTGAGAATGGCCATGTGTTTCGATCTCTGAATGCTGTTGCGCAGCCATTTCGATAGAACTTATGAGATCATGGGATGCAATACGCGCATTGAATGACAGCACCATTCCAACCGTCGAAATGACGATCAGCATCAGCCTAAACATCGGTCCGATTTTCTGTCTCATTGCGCCTACTTCCAAGGGTTTAAGCCCACTTTTCATATCCCCCCAGGGGGGTTACCCATTCCTTATGACATAACTCCACACCCATGCAACCCACCCCAATATCGTAAAGCGGCTGAAACGTGCCAATGGTCACCCTCAGAGCGTAATTGCAATGTTCGAAGGCAACAGACCCTGCACTCATATCGCCCAGCAACTTCACGCTGTTGAGAAGGCCGTTTTGCAAGGTCCGAGAACAAGCTCACCTATGGGCTCTACTCTGCTGGCATCGGTGACACCCAAAAGCGGGAGATCATTGATCAAATCAGGCTCCCTCAGGACGTGGTGCTTTGACCTCCACCCGTATCCCTGACATCGAAGCCATCGAAGCCATCGAAGCCATCGAAGAACGGGCTGCCATCGCTGAGTACGATGGGGGGGCTCACACGGCTGCAGGCCGAAGCGCTCGTAGCACAAGAACAGGGCATTGCCTCCGCTGGTGAGCTCTGGCGGTGGCTCGCTGACTATGTGGTCAATCGAAGGCTTGGCTAGACCGCAAGAAGATACCCCCGTCCAGGTGCTGTCAGACCAATGCAAACCAGTCTCTGCAAGGACAGTGAGGCTGATCCTTATGCCGTGCCGAGTTGACGCCACTCAGCAAGAGCGAGGGTGCGGTTGAGCTTGAAATTGTCTCTGCTGTAGAGTGCGCGCTACTGATTGAAATGGTTGTGAACTGATGAATGGACGGTGACGAATTTCTGTAAACTTCGCATCTGTCGGAAGCGGAGTATCGCACGTTCTCGTCGCCGAAAAGGCAGGTGAGAATTCTCCGCCCTATTGTTCAGCCAGCGGCCAGTTTCCTGCTTCTTCGCATTGCCAATAACCCTCATTGCAGCGCCGTAAGACCGAAGTTTGTCAGTCACGGTCACTGCCGGATCGCCGTAGCGCTTCATTTATTTCCTTATGAATTTCAACGCTGCTTTGCGATCCCGGCGCTTGGTGACATAGCTTTCCAACACCTCGCCTTCGTGATCCACGGCGCGCCAAAGATAATGCGTCGCCATTGATCTTCACAAAAACCTCATCCAGATGCCACTGCCAGTTTGAGTATGCTCGCATCCGACTGACCCGGTTTTTGCGGATCTCAGCGGCAAACATCGGGCCAAATCTGTTCCACCAGAACCGAACTGTATCGTGACTGATGTCGATGCCACGCTCATGCAAAAGCATCTTCGACATTCCGCAGCGAAAGAGGAAACCGGATGTACATCATAACCGCCAGGCGGATCACCTCAGGGCTGGTTTTGAAGTAGCGAAATGGGCTGCGTTTTGTCATCCGACGAGGCTACGATACTGCCATGTCCGTCTCAAGCTAGTTTTGTCTGACAGTGCCTCAAGCTGGGCTGTTTTAGCAAAATTTCCTTGTTAATTCCCTGTTAGCAGGGAAATTAGGCCTAACCGAAGCGCGTGATGCTGGCGGCAGAGACGGCCGCAGGTTTCCGCCCTGACCGACTGGATTACAGGTGTCTCCCACGCAGATGCCACGGCGCAAGGCCCCGGAAAGTCGGGATAAAACAGAGAAA
>JBLHTS010000149.1:0-8817 GCA_047627695.1 Yoonia sp.
GCCGGTTTATCAACACCAGCCGCGATAACTTTAAGAACTCACTAGCGATCTCTTGCTATTCATTCATCGACGTGGCCAATCGCGCATCGCAAATGATGCCAGATGGCGGCACGCTTTTGACGCTAACCTATCAAGGGTCAAACCGCGTGACCCCGTTCTACAATGTCATGGGAGTGGCAAAGGCGGCGCTTGAATCCGCAACGCGCTATCTGGCGAATGATCTTGGCCCTCAGGGTATTCGCGTTAACGCGATTAGCCCCGGTCCGATGAAAACACTTGCTGGTGCAGCCATTGGTGGCGCGCGCAGAACCTATAAACATGCAGAGCAGAACGCACCTCTGCGAGCCAACACAACGCTTGAAGCGGTGGGCGGTACCGCTGTCTACCTCGCGTCCGATGCTGGCGCATGCACCACCGGCGAGATTATCCGCGTCGATGGCGGTTATCATGTCTTGGGGATGCCACAGCCAGACAATCTGGTTTAAGTGGCATGAAAAGGCAGCGCCCGACGACTTAGTCGGACGCTGATCCTGATTTAAACAGCATCGATTGCTACGATTTCAATTGCAAAGTTTAGGTCCTGCCCCGCAAGCGGATGGTTCGCATCGAGTGTGACCTCTGCCTCTGTGACCTCAGCGACCGTCACAGGAACAACTTGGTCTTGTGGCGTTTGCATTTGTAGCTGCGTGCCGATCTCAAGCGGAATTTCCGCGGGAATCTGTTCGCGAGGCACCGCTTGGCGGGCGTCTGGATTGGTTTCACCGTAGGCTTGCGCGCAAGGGACATTTACGTCTTTTTTGTCGCCGACAGACATGCCCGAGATTGCTGCATCAAGACCGGAGATAATCTGACCGGAGCCTACAACGAATTCGAGCGGGTCGTGCCCTTCAGAGGTGTCGAACGTTTCGCCGTTGTTCAAAGTACCGGTGTAATTCATCCGGACGGTGTCGCCTGGTTTTGCTTGGCTCATAGGTTTGGGCTTTCTCATAAATTAGCAGAGTCAATAAACTATGCGCACTGGGCACGATTTGCAAACGCATTGCCCCTTTTCGCGCCCGCAAGGCCGTGACACGATGCTGTCAAACGCATTGGAGCCCCTCATGCCCATCACAACTTATGTCTTTGACGCCTACGGCACATTATTTGATGTGAACGCTGCTGCAGCGCAGGCGGCAAAGGAACCCGAACACGCAGCTTTGGCAAAGATTTGGCCCGCTCTTGCCCGCGACTGGCGGTTAAAGCAGCTTCAGTACACGTGGCTGCGCGCCGTGGCCGACCGGCATTGCAGTTTTTGGCAAGTCACCCAAGACGGGCTTGACTGGGCAATGGAAGCGCACGGGCTGGATGATGCGGCAACCCGCGAACGGCTTTTGGCGCTTTATTGGGAATTGGCCGCCTTTCCCGAAGTCGCCAACATGTTGACCGCGCTGAAAGACCGCGGCGCATCCACGGCGATCTTGTCGAATGGATCGCCAGATATGCTGGATGGGGCGGTCTCATCCGCTGGCATCGGACATCTGTTAGACGCGGTCCTCAGCGTTGAACAGGTTGGCGTCTTTAAGCCTCACGCAAGCGTTTATGACTTGGTCTGCGCCCGCTTTGGTGGCACACCAAGCGACGTTTTGTTTGTCTCGTCAAATGGTTGGGATGCTGCAGGCGCTGCGGGCTACGGATTTCAAACTGCATGGGTGAACCGCGCAAACGAACCCGTTGATCGACTTTATGCCAACCCCCTTCACATCCTATCCGACCTGTCCACAATACCGGAGTTTACTTGATGCCCTATTACACCGCCAATGACGGTTGCGAACTTTACTACAGCGAAACAGGCACGGGTTTACCCGTCATCGCGCTGTCTGGTCTGACCCGCCATGGTGCGGACTTCGACCATGTGGCTCCACACCTTCCTGTGCGCCTGATCCGACCTGATTACCGCGGGCGCGGGCAATCGGAATGGGCCGACCCATCCACCTATTCCATCCCGCAGGAAGCCGCTGATATCTTGTCTTTGATGGATCATCTGGGTCTGGAAAAAGCGGCAATCCTAGGCACATCGCGCGGCGGTCTCATCGCGATGGTGCTCGCAGCCGTCTCAAAAGAGCGTCTGATTGGCGTCGCACTGAATGACATCGGACCCGAGATTGCGGACAAGGGACTGGATGTGATCAAAAATTACATCGGGCGCAATCCAGAGCAAAAAAACCACGCTGAAGCGGCTGCAGCACGCGCAAAGCTGTCGACGGACTTCAAAGACGTTCCAATGGACCGCTGGTTGGCCGAGGTTGAGGCACATTATCGCGAAACACCCGACGGTTTGGTGATCCGCTATGACCCAAAACTGCGTGACGCTGTGGTGGCTGCGGCGGCGCAACCCGCGCCTGACCTTTGGCCACTTTATGACGAATTCTCAGACTTGCCTTTGGCACTGATCCGTGGCGCGAATTCGGATTTGTTGACAGTTGAAACTGCGGATGAAATGGCGCGACGCCGCCCTGACCTAATCCGTGCAGATGTCCCCGGACGCGGGCATGTGCCATTCTTGGACGAACCAGAGGCATTGGCCGCCCTGCATCAATGGTTGGAGAAAATGCAATGAACATCGACATGATCCGCGCTGCCGCCAAGCGCATCAAAGGGCACGCGAGGCGCACACCAATCCTGACTTCGCCCTTTCTGGACGAGATCGGAGGGCGGCGTGTTTTTGTTAAAGCGGAATGCTTGCAGCACACCGGATCGTTCAAGTTTCGCGGTGGATGGTCTGCGGTTTCTGCGCTGACAGACAACGCGCTGAAGACAGGCGTGATCGCATTTTCCAGTGGCAATCATGCGCAGGGTGTTGCCCTAGCGGCACGCGAACATGGCGCGCCTGCGGTGTTCGTCATGCCAAGCGACGCGCCTGCGGTGAAGATTGCAAACACCCGCGCGCTGGGGGCAACAGTCGTGCTTTACGATCGCGCCACCGAGGACCGCTACGAGATCGGCGCACGACTTTCTGCAGAGCAAGGGCTGACCTTGATCAAACCATATGATGAACCATTGGTCATTGCAGGCCAAGGCACCACAGGGCTAGAGATCGCCGAGGATATGAACGCACTCGGAGTCACGGACGCTGATGTCATGGTGTGTTGTGGCGGTGGTGGATTGACATCGGGGATAGCCTTGGCATTGGCTGCCGACGCACCCGGCCTGCGCGCGCGCCCTGCCGAGCCTGAAGAATTTGACGATGTGACCCGCTCGTTGATCAGCGGCAAGATCGAAAGCAATGTGCGCCGTGACGGATCGCTGTGTGACGCGATCATCACGCCGCAACCGGGCAATCTGACCTTTCCGATCATGCTGCGCCATTGCGGGCCGGGCGTGGTCGTATCCGAGGATGAATGCATGCGAGCAGTGGCTCTTGCTTTTGACCGGCTGCGCATTGTGGTTGAACCGGGCGGGGCTGCGGCGCTGGCTGCGACTTTGTTCCATCCTGAAGAATTCACAGGCGACGCAGTGGTTGCGGTTGCAACTGGCGGCAATGTCGATGCCCCCGTTTTTGCCAAGGCGCTGGAAACACTGAAATGAAGGCAAGCGGACGCTAGCATGACAGCACAGATGATCACGCGCCCTGACGGCACAAGACTACACGCGATTGTCGAGGGACCGCAGGACGGTCCGGTTGTCGTGTTTTCAAACTCGCTTGGCACGACCCTGCACCTATGGGACGCAGTCTTGCCGCTATTGCCAAAGGGCTTGCGTATTCTGCGCTATGACATGCGCGGGCATGGGCAGTCTGACGTGCCCGATGCGCCCTATTCGATGGGACAATTGATCAGCGATGCAGAGGCCGTATGCGATGCCTTCGATGTGCGCGATGCAATGTTTGTGGGGCTGTCGGTCGGCGGGATGGTCGGCCAAGGTCTGGCCGTCAAGCGCCCAGATCTGATCCGCGCAATGGTGCTGTCGAATACAGCGGTAAAGATTGGCAATCCAGACTTCTGGGAGGACCGGATCAGTTCAATCCGCACAAATGGAATGGCGGCCATATCCGATGGCGTGATGCAGCGCTGGTTCGGGCGCGATTTTCACACAACACCTGCGATGTCCCCGTGGAAAGCAATGTTTGAGGCCGCACCAATCGAAGGCTACACAGGTGTCTGTGCCGCCATCGCAGGTACAGATTTCTACACACCAACAAGCGGGTTACGTATCCCAACGCTTGGCATTGCCGGGACCGAGGATGCATCGACACCCGCTGATCTGGTGCGCGAAACGGTCGATTTGATCCCCGGATCGCAATTTGCATTGATTCGCCGCGCAGGCCATCTTCCATGCGTAGAAAAGCCGGAAGTGTTTGCTGCACACCTTGTCGAATTTCTGACTGCGACGGGACACCTTACCTAACTGCAGAGCCGTCAAAACACCTCTAGGCAAATTAGACCGAACATCTTACCCATGGCGCAATGAATAAACGTCTTGCGGTAACTTTCATCTTCATTTCAGTCATGCTGGATAGCATGGGCATTGGCCTGATCATGCCTGTCATGCCTGATCTAATCCAAGAGATCGAAGGCCAAGGCATCGGCGCCGCAGCCGTTTGGGGTGGCATCTTGGCCACCATCTTTGCTGCCATGCAGTTCATCTTCGGGCCGACATTGGGTAGCCTTTCAGATCGTTACGGACGAAGACCGGTACTTATCATTTCACTTGTGATTATGGCATTTGACTATGTGTTGATGGCTCTGGCGCATACGATTTGGCTGCTGATTATCGGGCGGATTATTGGCGGTATCACAGCGGCGACGCAGGCGACATCTGCGGCCTATATGGCGGATATATCCAAGCCCGAAGAAAAAGCTGCGAACTTTGGATTGATCGGGGCCGCATTCGGTGTGGGCTTTGTCGTTGGGCCATTGTTTGGGGGGCTTCTAGCCGAGTACGGGACGCGCGCGCCGTTTTGGGCGGCGGCATTCCTTGCGGCGGCCAACGCTGTCTTTGGGTACTATGTGCTGCCGGAAACCGTAACCGATCGCATCCGCCGCCCCTTTGAATTGCGCCGTGCAAACCCGCTAGGCGCGTTCAAAAACATCGGGGATTTGCCCGGACTTAAACGGCTGATGTTAATTACCTTCGTCTACACCATCGCGTTCTTCGTCTATCCCGGCGTCTGGGCCTATTTCGGCGCCGAGCGTTTCGACTGGGGGCCGGGCATGATCGGCCTATCATTAGGTGTGTTCGGGATTGGCATCGCGATTGTCCAAGGCCTGCTGATCCGCCCGATCTTGCGCCGGATCGGCGAACGGAACGCTGTGATTTTTGGGCTTTCGATCGACGTAATGGCCTTTGTCGCTCTAGCATTCGTAACAAACGGGTGGGTCGCTTTGGCGCTAACACCTTTGACCGCACTTGGCTCTATTGCCGGACCTGCGCTGCAAGGGATCATGTCGCGTACCGCGTCCGACAGCCAACAGGGCGAATTGCAAGGCACGGTCACGTCCATCAATGCGGTCGCAACGATTGTGGCGCCTATGATGGTGACGCAGACGTTCTGGTATTTCACGGCAGGCGATGGCCCGTTCTATCTGCCCGGCGCACCGTTCCTTTTGTCTGCGGTCCTGACCATAGGTTGCATCTTTGTATTCATGCAAACGCCAAGGCCAAAGCGCCCGCGCGTCGAATAATGTCGTGTTCTGACTTGCACAGAGCGCGCTGACGCAGCAGGATCACGTCAAACACGACTATTCAGGACTCCCCTTCATGTCACAGATCAAAGCTGCCGTTTGCCGCGCATTTGGCGCACCTCTTACGATTGAAACCGTCACCCTTGCGGCCCCGAAAATGGGCGAGGTCGAAGTAACCTTGAAAGCCTGCGCCATTTGCCATTCGGATATTTCCTTCATCGACGGCGGATGGGGCGGCACGCTGCCCGCCGTTTACGGCCACGAGGCCGCAGGGCATGTCACCGCTGTCGGTGACGGCGTGCGCAGGGTAAAGCTTGGCGATCCGGTCGTCGTGACGCTGATCCGTTCTTGCGGCAGCTGTCCGTCTTGCGCAGGCGGCAAACCTGTGGCTTGCGAAAGCAATATGGCCAGCGGCCCATTGACTGACGTCAATGGCAACCCTTTGCATCAGGCAATGAACACAGGTGGCTTTGCAGAAAAAGTTGTCGTGGACCAAAGTCAGGTTGTGAAACTGTCCGAAAGCATCGGAATGGAAGCGGCCTCGCTCTTGGCATGCGGTGTGATTACGGGCATCGGGGCCGTGGTGAACGCGGCGGGTCTGCGTGCAGGGCAAGACGTGGTCGTCATCGGTGCGGGCGGCGTTGGGCTGAACGCGATCCAAGGTGCGCGGATTGCAGGCGCACGCCGGATTGTTGCCGTTGATATGTCCGAAGAAAAACTTGCCATCGCAAAGGAATTCGGTGCGACGGACGGGGTGCTGGCAACAAGCGACAAACCATGGCGCGCCGCAAAAGAGGCAATAGGACGCGGTGCAGACGCTGTGTTCGTGACGGTCGGTGCGATCCCTGCTTACGATTCTGCGCCGCAATATCTGGCCAACGGTGGCAAGGTCATCATGGTTGGTATGCCGCATTCGGGCGCGATGTCGACCTACGAACCGGTGATGTTGGCGGCCACGGGGCAAGGCATGGTCGGGTCCAAAATGGGAGACGTCGTGATTGCCCGCGATATCCCTTGGATGGTCGATTTGTATGAGCAAGGACGCCTAAAACTGGACGAGCTGATTTCGGGGCGCTGGTCGCTTGAGCAGATCAACGAGGCAATCACCGATACCAAAACGGGAAGTGCAAAACGCAATGTGATCGTATTCGACTAGGAATCAAAAGGTACGGTGGATCGTGATCCACCCTACCCGTCCATCGCGCGATCATCCCAATCATAGACAACAATGTCCGCAGTTTCGCGCGCGCCCAGCGATTGGTAAAGTGCGCGGGCCGGGCGATTGTTGCCTTCGGTCGCGACCCAAATCCCTTCACAACCGAAATCTTTTGCGACCTGTTTCAGCGCCTCACAAAGGCTCGCAGCAATCCCCTGACGCTGGAATTCATCACGCACGCCGATCTCTGAGATGAAGAACGCAGGCGGTTTATCTGGACGATACATGACTTGCCCGCTGGCCATGCCAACAATTTTAGCACCCGCCACCGCGACCATTATCTCGTGCAGCGGGTCTTCTAGAAACGCGCGTGCCCGGTCTGGCCGGACGGGATTGTCGAACAGCCCCTCTTTAACGCGCATCAGAAGTTGCAGATCATCTGGACCCAAGTGACGAAGCGTGATTGTCTCGCGCATATGAACACCTCTTTCGAAAGCTACTTCCTATGAAACTCGCTGATCTGGACATCATCGTCACGGCCCCGCCTGCAGCCGGCTGGGGTGGGCGCTATTGGATTATTCCCAAGGTCACGACTGACACGGGCATCGTTGGTTATGGCGAATGCTACGCATCATCCATCGGGCCAGAGGCGATGAAGGCAGTCATCAAGGATGTTTTCGCGCGTCATATGGCCGGTGAAAACCCAGAAAACATCGAGCTGATGTTTCGTCGCGTCTATTCCTCGGGCTTTACCCAGCGCCCTGATCTTACTGTCATCGGTGCGTGGTCAGGGCTGGAAATGGCCTGCTGGGACATTTTGGGCAAAGATCGCGACCGCCCCGTGCACGCGCTAATCGGAGGTCGGACAAATGACCGCATTCGCGCCTATACCTATCTTTACCCGCGCCCATCGCATCCGCTGCCAGATTTCTGGTCCAGCCCAGAAATGGCCGCCGAAGTCGCTTTGGACATGGTCGAAAAGGGCTATACGGCCGTCAAATTTGACCCCGCTGGCCCGTATACCATCCGCGGCGGCCATATGCCGTCGATGTATGATATTTCGCTTTCGATCGCCTTTTGTAAAGCGATCCGCGACGCTGTTGGCGTCCGTGCGGATCTGCTATTCGGCACTCACGGTCAATTCAGCACAGGCGGAGCGATCCGACTAGGCAAGGCTATCGAACCCTATAGCCCGCTTTGGTACGAAGAGCCCATTCCGCCAGACAACGTGGCCGAAATGGCAAAGGTCGCTTGCGCCGTGAACATCCCAGTCGCTACAGGCGAGAGACTAACAACCAAAGCCGAATTTGCGACTGTGCTGCGCGCAGGTGCCGCCACGATCCTGCAACCTGCCTTGGGCAGATCGGGCGGCATTTGGGAAACCAAAAAGATCGCAGCCCTTGCCGAAGTCTATAATGCGCAAATCGCCCCTCATCTTTACGCAGGCCCCGTGGAATGGGCGGCAAACGTGCAACTTGCGGCATCGATCCCGAATATTTTGATGGCGGAAACAATTGAAACGCCGTTCCATTACAATCTGATAAAGGGCAGCATCGTCGTCGAGGATGGCTACATCCCTGTGCCAACAGGTGCAGGTTTAGGCATCGACTTTGACGAGGACCTTGCCCTTGCGCATCCTTACACTGACGACGGGTTACACCTGCAAATGCAGGAAGATCCGATTGGCTATCATGGCGTGAATAGTTTTGGAGGTGGTGCGCCAGTTAAGACCTAGTAAACGGCGCACCATGATCTCCCTTTCATGCCGCGCCCAGATAGCCTATTAGATGAACTACGTTCACCAATAGGACCTTCCGATGGCCAGCAAGACCGAAACGCGCCGCACCGAACTGCGCAACAAACTTATCGACATCGCCGAGAAGACCATTGCAACTGAAGGTCTAAGCGCACTGCGCGCCCGTGATTTAGCGGCACAGGCGGGCTGTGCGGTCGGGGCAATCTACAATGTATTTGGAGATTTGGCCGAATTGGCCTTGGCGG
>JBLHTS010000150.1:0-8816 GCA_047627695.1 Yoonia sp.
CAATGATCACGTCGGGGTTGACTGCGCGAGCGACCTCTGGGTCGATCTCTGGGTTGGGGTTGGCCAGCGCAAAGATGATCGGGCGGGCGGCCATTTTCTTGACCATTTCAGGCTTGAGCACACCGGGGCCGGACAGACCGAGGAAGAGGTCAGCGCCGTCGATGACGTCATCCAAAGTTGCTGGGGTTGTCCCTTGTGCATAGTCCGCTTTTTGCGGGGTCATGTCCTTTTCACGGCCCTTGTATACAAGGCCTTCAATGTCGCACAGATAGACGTTCTCGCGCTTTACACCCAGTTTTAGAAGCATGTTCAGGCAGGCAATGCCCGCAGCGCCACCGCCAGTACTGACGATTTTGATGTCTTCGAATTTTTTGTCCGCTATGTACAGCGCGTTGTAAGCGGCGGCACCAACGACGATCGCCGTGCCGTGCTGGTCGTCGTGGAATACAGGGATATTCATCCGCTCGCGGCAGATTTTTTCGACGATAAAACAATCGGGGGCTTTGATATCTTCAAGGTTGATTGCGCCGAAAGTGGGTTCCAGCGCGCAGACAATATAGGCCAGTTTTTCAGGATCAGGCTCGTTCAGTTCAATATCAAAACAGTCGATATTTGCGAATTTTTTGAACAGGACCGCCTTGCCTTCCATGACGGGCTTTGCGGCCAGCGCGCCGATGTTTCCAAGACCCAGCACAGCAGAGCCGTTGGTGACAACTGCGACTAGATTGCCGCGAGCCGTGTAGTCGCGGGCTGTGTCTGGATTGGCTTTGATCTCAAGACAGGCTTCGGCGACGCCGGGCGAATAGGCGCGGGCAAGGTCGCGCCCGTTGGCCATCGGCTTGGTCGCGCGTATTTCGAGTTTTCCGGGCTTTGGGAACTTGTGATAGTCAAGTGCGGCCTGCCGCAGGCTGTTGTTTGTATCGTCGCTCATGTGGTCCCTCCAATATGGTTTAATATTAAACCATCTGCCTTCCGCCACGGAAAGTGTTGGTTCTGATTAATCATGCTTTGGCGGCTCTTGCAAATAATTCAACGCAAAGACAGTGTATAGCTCATGACAGATTTGCATGAAATACGGGCCGAGGTTTGCTTGGCGACGTCAGACCTCCGCGCCGATCTTGGGTTCTTTGGTGGTACTTTGGGAATGCGGCTGGATATGATTCATCCCGCCGATGATCCGAGTGTCGCTGTGTATTCAGGGCACGGGTTGCGGGTGCGGTTGGCGCAGTGCGCAGGGGTAAACCCCGTGTTGCGGATATTGACCGATGATGTGGGCTTTGCCGACGGGGCGAAGGTGCTGACCTCACCCGGTGGCACGCAAGTTGAAGTGCAACCGCTGAACCCGCCGCTGGAATTGCCAACAACCGAACATGCTTTCGTTGTGCGCCGCCTTGCGGATCAGGCCCCTTGGGTCATTGGTCGTGCGGGTATGCAGTACCGCGATTTAATTCCCAGCCGTTTGGGTGGGTCGATTATCGCCAGTCATATCCGCATTCCTGATGGTGGTCCTGTACCTGACATGGTGCATTTTCACAAAGTCGGGTTTCAGCTGATCTTTTGCTATCGCGGTTGGGTTGATGTAGTTTACGAGGATCAGGGTGCACCGATCCGCTTGACTGCGGGGGACTGTTTTATTCAACCGCCAGAAATCCGGCACCGTGTGTTGGAAGCCTCTGACGGGATCGAAGTGATTGAAATTGGCGTGCCTGCTGAACATGTCACACAGGTTGATCATGTGATGGAATTACCCACCCCGCTTTTGCGTCCAGACCGCGAATGGCAAGGGCAGAAGTTTGTGTTCAACGAGCTGTCAAAGGCTGCATGGACCGATGCGCGTTTGCCGGGGTTCAGGTCCCGCGACACGACGATTGCTACCAATACCAAAGGCGTGGCCGGTGTGAATGTGATCCGCAAAGGGCAGGGGGATCCGGTTTGGGCCAGCCGCGATGCGGACATTCATTTCACGTTCGTCATGGCGGGGACAATGACGCTGGAGGGTGAGGGCGAAGAGCCCTATGCGTTGGAGGCAGGCGATGCCTTTGTCACACCGCCCGGTATGCAGACCCGCTATGCGGCACCTTCGGATGATCTAGAATTGCTCGAAGTCGCCTTGCCCGGCGTGTTTAAGACAACCTTCTAGGACTTGCATCTAGCGGTGTCCCGTAACAGTCTGATACCAACAGTTTTTGGAGGTCTTATGTCCCTGATCGATAGCGCCCGCGATGTGCGTGAAAATGCCTATGCGCCCTATTCGAAGTTCAAAGTGGGGGCGGCTTTGCGCGCGACCTCTGGCGCCGTCTATCAAGGCTGCAATGTGGAAAACGTGGCCTATCCCGAAGGCACCTGTGCCGAAGCCGGTGCAATTGCTGCGATGATTGCCGGGGGAGATACGGCGATTGCCGAGATTGCGGTGATTGCCGACAGTCCGAAACCCGTCAGCCCCTGTGGAGGATGTCGCCAGAAGATCGCTGAATTTGCGGCGGGCGATGTCAAAGTCACTTTGGCCACGATGGATGGCATCGTGCAGCAAACCACAGTAGCAGTCCTTTTACCGGGTAGTTTTGACGCTGACTACATGAGCCGCGTCTGACGTGGATGCCCGCGCGATCATAGCCGCCGTCAGGAACAAGCACACACCAAGCGGCGAAGAACTGGCGTGGTTCGCCCGAGGACTGGCATCAGGCGATGTCACTGATGCACAGGCCGGTGCATTTGCGATGGCTGTCGTGTTGAACGGGCTGACAGACGCGGGACGCGTGGCATTGACCGAAGGCATGCGCGATAGCGGGGACGTGCTCAAATGGGATTTGCCGGGGCCAGTTCTTGATAAGCATTCAACGGGTGGTGTGGGCGATTGTGTTTCCCTGATTCTGGCCCCCATGTTGGCCGCTTGCGGGATTTATGTCCCGATGATTTCGGGGCGCGGATTGGGCCATACCGGCGGCACATTGGACAAGATAGAAGCAATCCCCGGCGTTGATATCAACGTGACAGAGCAGCGCTTGCGCCTTCTGACCCGCGAGGTTGGTTGTGCCATTGTCAGCGCTACCGGAAAAATCGCCCCTGCAGATCGTCGCCTTTATGCGATCCGCGATGTGACTGCGACAGTGGAAAGTGTCGATCTGATTAC
Organism: Yoonia sp.; assembly: GCA_047627695.1. Classification (GTDB taxonomy): domain Bacteria; phylum Pseudomonadota; class Alphaproteobacteria; order Rhodobacterales; family Rhodobacteraceae; genus Yoonia. The sequence continues at coordinate 3,131 of JBLHTS010000150.1, forward strand.
GGCTTCGATTCTGTCAAAAAAGCTGGCCGCTGGTCTGGGTGGTTTGATTTTAGACGTCAAATGCGGGTCGGGTGCGTTTATGAAAACGCACGATGATGCAAAGGCGCTTGCGCAGGCTTTGGTCAGCACGGCAAACGGGGCAGGTTGTCCCACAATGGCGCTGATTACCGATATGAATGAACCGCTGGCCCCTGCGCTGGGCAATGCGCTTGAGGTCGCTTTGTGTATGGAGGTTTTGGCGGGTAACAGTGCCGCTGCGCCGCGATTATATGACCTGACAGTGACGCTTTGTGCGCAACTATTGGTCATGCAGGGCACACACGACCAAGATGCGACCGACAAGGTCAAAGATGCCATCAGTTCTGGTGCTGCGATGGAGCGGTTTGCACATATGGTCGCCGCCCTCGGTGGCCCTCCTGATATGGCGCACGACTGGCATACGCACCTGCCCAAGGCCCCTGTGGTCGGTGAGGTGACCGCCCCAAAATCAGGCTTCATCTCTTCGATTGATGGTGAAGCACTGGGGCTGGCTGTTGTCGGACTTGGCGGTGGACGGCGGGTTGAAACGGACCGCGTCGATCCATCTGTGGGATTAGCAGAAGTTGTAGGATTGGGTGTGCAGGTGAACCGTGGTGATCCGCTTTGCGTTTTGCATGCAGCCAACGAAGATCAAGCGGTCGAGGCCGCAACGGCCGTCCAGGCCGCCTTTACCATCGGCGATGCTGTGACGCGCGGCCCGTTGATTATTGAAGGGATTACCTGATGGCACGGGCGTTCTTGATTGTGATTGACAGCGTCGGGATTGGTGGCGCGCCTGACGCGGATCAATTCTTTAATGGCACCTTGCCTGACACGGGCGCGAATACGGTGGGTCATATTGCGGGTGCCGTTGGGCTGAAGGTGCCGACGCTGGACGCACTTGGTCTTGGGGCGGCCGTCAAACTGGCCTCTGGGACGGCTGCGGTTGGTTTGGATGCTGTTCCGATCGGTGCTTGGGGCGCTGCGACCGAAATATCACGCGGTAAGGATACGCCGTCTGGTCATTGGGAACTGGCGGGCGTGCCTGTGCCGTGGGAATGGCACACGTTTCCAGACACAGATCCAGCCTTCCCGCCAAAATTGACCGCGCAGATTTGTGCGGCGGCGGGCACGGACGGGATATTGGGCAATCGCCACGCCTCTGGCACTGTTGTGATCGAGCAGGAGGGGGAGGCCCATGTCAAAACGGGCTGGCCGATTTGTTATACCTCTGCCGACAGTGTCTTGCAGATTGCGGCGCATGAGGAAGTGTTCGGGCTAGAGCGGCTGCTGAAGCTTTGCAAAGATATCGCGCCCATCTTGCACGGTATGAAAGTGGGGCGCGTAATCGCGCGCCCTTTTACGGGTGAGATGGGTGATTTCAAGCGCACGGCGCACCGCAAGGATTTTGCCATTGAAACGCCTGCGCCGACGATCTGCGACTACGTCCACGATGCGGGGCGGACGGTGTATGCTGTTGGCAAGATAGGCGATATATTTTCGATGCGCGGCATTGATGACCTGCGCAAAGGGCGCGATGTGGACCTAATGGGGCATATCCATGATCTGGCGAGTGCGGCGGCGGACGGGTCGTTTGTGTTTGCCAATCTGGTGGAATTCGACAGCGAATATGGGCATCGGCGTGATCCGGTGGGCTATGCTGGGCATTTGGAATGGTTTGATGCTGAATTGGCGGCGCTTTTGCCCAAAATGCGCAGCGGTGACCTGTTGATCGTCAGCGCGGATCATGGCAATGACCCGACGTGGCCCGGCACTGACCACACCCGCGAACGTGTGTCGGTTCTGGTGCATGGGCTTGGGTCCAAGGCGCTGGGGCATTTGAATTTTATGGATGTAGCGGCAACTATCGCTGCGCATCTGAATGTGCCTTATGCAGGCCGTGGAAAGAGTTTTCTATGAGTTTCCAATCCATTCCCAAAGTTGAATTGCACACCCACCTGGAAGGCTGCGCGCCGCCCAGCTTTATTCGCGGACTGGCAAAAGAAAAGAAGATTGATATAAGCGGGATATTCGATGCGAATAACGGCTATGCTTTCCGCGATTTTGATCACTTTTTGCAGATCTACGAGGCCGCCTGCACGACGTTGCAAAGTCCCGAGGATTTTCGCCGCCTGACCATGGCAGTGCTTGAAGAGACGGCGGCGCATGGTGTCGTTTATATGGAGACATTCGTGTCACCAGACTTTTGCGGGGGTGGCGATCTGGCGGCTTGGAAAGACTACCTTGCTGCGATGGTTGATGCGGCAGACGAGGCGGAAGCGAAGTTCGGCATTACCCTTAAGGGTATTGTCACTGGTATTCGCCACTTTGGCCCAGAGGCCTGCAAGCCTGCTGCGAAATGTGCGGCTGAAACCTTTGGCGATTTCATTACCGGTTACGGCATGGCAGGCGGTGAAATGGCCGGACGTCCCAGCGATTATAGTTATAGCTTTGATATGGCGCGCGAGGCGGGTTTGCCGCTGACGTGTCATGCGGGCGAATGGGGCGGACCTACGATGGTGGCCGAGACGATCCGCGATTTGGGTGTTACGCGCATTGGTCATGGAATCGGGGCGATTGATGATCGTGCGCTGCTTGATGAAATAATCGAAAAAGAGATCGTTCTGGAGGTTTGTCCGGGATCAAACGTCGTACTGAAAGCTGTAGGTGGCTGGGACGCGCACCCCATCGTCAAGCTGCACGATGCGGGCGTGAAAGTGACCGTATCAACTGATGATCCGCCGTTCTTTCACACGACTATGACCGCCGAATACGACATGCTGAACCGCACTTTCGGGTGGGACGACGACGATTTTCGCGCGATCAATAAAACGGCATTGGCTGCGGCCTTTTGCGACGAAGATACCCGCGCCCGTGTGGCCAAAAGATTGGAGCCTGCATAATGAACGATCACGTCACTCACGTCACGCATCCACTGGTGCAACACAAGCTGACTTTGATGCGGCAAAAGGATACCTCGACGGCCGTATTCCGGCAGTTGTTGCGCGAAATCAGTCAGTTGCTGGCCTATGAGGTTACACGCGGATTGCCCATGACGACGCGCCGCATTGAAACCCCGATGGAAGCGATGGACGCGCCCGTGATTGACGGCAAAAAGCTGGCTCTGGTGTCGATCTTGCGGGCAGGCAACGGATTACTGGATGGTGTGTTAGAGTTGATCCCGTCGGCCCGTGTGGGCTTTGTCGGCCTGTACCGTGATGAGGAAACGCTGTTGCCGGTGCAGTATTATTTCAAGGTTCCGACTGAATTGCAGGATCGTTTGGTGATTGCGGTTGATCCGATGTTGGCCACTGGTAATTCATCTGTTGCTGCGATTGATTTGCTGAAAAAAGCAGGAGCTACCAATATCCGGTTCTTGTGTCTTTTGGCTGCACCCGAAGGGATCGCGCGGATGAAAGAGGCGCACCCTGATGTGCCGATTGTGACCGCCGCAATTGACAGTCATTTGAACGCAAAAGGCTATATTGTCCCCGGTTTGGGTGATGCGGGCGACCGGATGTTCGGCACCAAATAGCTTTAGGCGTTGCAGATATTGCGCAGGGTGACCCAATCAGTGTCATTGAGGATCAGCGGGACCGGTTGACCGTCCATCGCGTCCACCCCGAGCTCGGGCGTGTTGCCATTGCGCTGGTCAGATGCGGCGCGGTAAGGCCCTTGCGGGATTTGGGCGGTGGCCAGCATATCGCGCAGCGTTTCTGCGTTAGGCTGTGGTGCCTGTGCCGTCACTAAGTTTTGCGCGTTTTCATTCAAGACGGATTCAGGGATGCTGCCGGTCGTTAGCAGACGAAACGTGGTGCTGAGACCTGCTGCGCGCAGCAACTCTTCAAGTGGATCCATGTGGATGGCCGCCGCACGGCTGGCAAGGATAAAACCAGCGGCAGCAGCAGGGTCATCAGCCTGTTGCAGAACTGCTGCGTCTACGACGATAACCCCGCCCGGAAGTGAAAGGGCTGCCTGCTCAAGTCGCGGAACAATAATGATACGGCTTTTGGTGTCTGCCCCAAAAAGCCGTTGCGCAAAGCGTGTTGTGGCGGCATCTGCGGGTCTGGACCTGCAGGCCGCGCCAGTTATGGGTTGCATGTAACCCAGCATCGCGGTCCCGATTTCAACGCGCTTGGTAAACGGCACAACTGCCAGCGTTTGTCGCGTCAAAGCGCTCGGCAGCCAAAACACTGCCAGCAGCAAAGTTGTCACGATCAGCGCGCCCGTCAGCCAATGCCGCAGTTTTCCAGGACGTGGCCGCGATTTTGCCAGCGCCTTGCGCACCTCTTCAATCGCCTCGATCATCATGGGATCGCTGATTTCCAGCAGTTCGCTTGCGGCGTCGTCGGGCGCATAAATTGCCGGGGTATCTGTCGTATTTTGGCGGATCAATGCAGGCAGCGACCAATGCGCAAGCGGACGGGCGGCATTGTCGGTGATGACAAGAGTCGCGTCTCCGAACGCGATTGTCACATCGCGCCGCTGCGCATCAGGGCTTGCACGCCAGAGCGCGTCACTTTCCAATCGCACATATCGATCGAGTGCTGTCATCTGCCCCAACTGCCTTTTTTCAGAAGGTAGCGGGATGGGTCGGGATTGTCATCTGCGAAAGATTGCGAGCGAGAGGCGATTTGTCGTGGAGGTAGGACCCTCCTGGGGAAGTTAATTCTGGAAAAAGAAGTTGTTGGCGATGGTCTTGCGGGTGGTTAGAACGTTTTTGCCAGAGTGCGCAGTTCGAACTTCTGGATTTTGCCAGTGGAGGTTTTTGGCAGTTCTTGAAAGACAACCCGTTTGGGACATTTAAAGCCCGCCAGCCGTTCGCGAGCAAAGGCGATGATTTCGGCCTCTGTCGCGTGTGCGCCGTCTTTAAGCTCAACGAAGGCACAAGGCACTTCGCCCCATTTGTCATCGGGTTTGGCGACGACTGCGCACAGATTGACCGCCGCGTGGTGCATCAGCGCGCCCTCGACCTCGACCGAGCTGATGTTTTCGCCACCCGAGATGATGATGTCTTTGGCCCGGTCCGAGATCTGGATTGATCCGCCGGGATGTTGGATCGCCAGATCTTCTGAATGAAAGTATCCGCCAGCAAAGGCTTTTTCTGTGGCTTCTGGGTTCTTGAGATAGCCCTTCATCACTGCGTTGCCCCGCATGACGATTTCGCCTTGGGTTGCCCCGTCGCGGGCGACTTGCCCCATGTGATCGTCGACGACGGTCACGTCCTCCATCATTGGAAAGGCCACGCCTTGGCGGGCTTTGATGGATGCTTGTTCGTCGCTGGGCAACGTGTCCCAATCGCTGTCCCAAATACATTCGGTGACGTGGCCATAGGTTTCCGTCAGCCCGTAGACTTGTTTGACGTTGAAACCCAGTTTGCCGATCGCGGCCAAAGTTGCGGCGGCGGGCGGTGCGCCTGCGGTGAAAACCTCGACGGTGTGATCAAAGCTGCGGCGGTCTGTGTCTTTGGCGTTGACTATTAGGTTCAGCACGATGGGTGCGCCGCCGAAATGGGTGACGCGTTCTTGAGCGATTGCTTCGTAGATTGCTTTGGCCGACACATCGCGGCAGCACACGACCGTGCCACCCAAGGCGGGCAGCATCCATGTGTGGCTCCATCCGTTGCAGTGGAACAGCGGCACGATTTGCAAATAGCGCATGAACAGCG
>JBLHTS010000151.1:0-8793 GCA_047627695.1 Yoonia sp.
CGTTGCCCTCCAGATGATCCACCCATGCCGCCGGGCTGCTGGACCGAATGGGTCGCATCCATCACAACAGGATAGCCGGTCCGCGCCATTGTCGGCAGCGACCGCATGTCCGCAACCAATGTATTATAGCCAAATGACGACCCACGTTCCGTCAGCATGATGCGTTTGTTGCCGGTGCTTTCGATCTTGGCAACCACGTTGGGCATATCCCAAGGGGCCAGAAACTGACCTTTCTTGACGTTAATCACAGCACCGGTCTCACCAGCGGCCAGCAGCAGATCGGTCTGGCGGCACAGGAACGCAGGGATTTGCATGATATCGCAGGTGGCTGCGACTGTCGCGCAATGCTCTGGTGCGTGAATATCTGTCAGGACCGGACAGCCAATACTGTCTTTGACGGACTGCATGACCTTCAGCCCTTCGTCCACGCCAAGGCCCCGCTTGCCGCCCAGCGATGTACGGTTGGCCTTGTCGTAAGAACCTTTGAACACGAATTGCGCGCCATGGGCTGCGCAAACCTCGGCCATCTTGCCTGCGATCATTTGCGCATGATCGGTGCCTTCAAGCTGGCAAGGGCCGGCGATTACCAAAAGCGGGAGGTCGTTGCTGACGGTCAGTCCGTCAATTTTTATTTCATGCATTAAGAACTTACCTGTTCGCGAAGGATTGAAGCCGTCAGTGAAATCATCAGGTTAGATGCCTGAAAAGATAAAGAAGGCCAAGATTGTGCTTTCAAAGGCACGCGGATAAGCAGCCGCATTCGGGACAACTGGCCGCACACTTTGCGACAGATAGCGGACTTGACGGTTTGCTTCAATGCGTGCGGTTTCCATTTGGGTGAGGGCTTGCTGCACCATGATTATTTGAAAGCTGTAGTTTTCTTCTGCAGTGCGCAGTACCGTGTTGTGCGCCGTGAGCGATGTCTGATCACCGTCACCGCCTGTCAATTGATCGCGCAGGTCTGAAATGAGATCATCGATGCTGCTGATCTGTGCCTGCAACGATTCGACCTGAACCACGCTTGAGCGATCCACGTTCAACCGCGACTGCAAAACCAGATCAAGCCGCCGTCGTTCGCTTTCAAGGCCATTGATCTGCGCTATTCGCGCAGAGGATTCACTGGTCGGATCAATTTGGCGCACATTTTCCTGAATAGAAAGCCACGTGGCAAGGGCCGCAGCCCGCCGCGCCTCTGCATCTTCATAACTGGCTTGGGCGCCTTCCATCTGATCAGCACGCAGGCGGCTTGTCAGTTGGTCGACGTGTTCTTCGGCATAACCAACAAAGCCAGTGAAAATTCATAGCATTTCTGCGGATCCGGCGGGATGACTTCCATGCGGATGATCCCCTCTGTCGGGTCATAGCTGATGCGATCATGGTCCGAGAAGACACCAAATGCATCTTCGTTTGTCGCGCCTACGGGAAGGAGTTGTAGGGCGTCAATACTTGGGTCGCTAAAATGACCCTTAAAGCCGTGATCAGCGTCCAACCGCAGCATCGCTTCGCGTGAGGCCAGATAGGATCGCACGGCGATATTGTCTTGCTGGGTAGCCATCGACGTGCCTTGGAACATGGTCGCAAGGCCCGCACCGCCGCCACCTTGCGGCTGGGCTTGTTGAATCACAATTTCAGAGTTTGTGGCGTACATTGGCGTGGCCAGATTGTAGAAATACCACCACACCATGATAGTTGGCAAAAAGATAAAGATGATCAAACGTGTGAACAACAAGACAACTTTGCGCTGTCTGCGCCGTGCAATGTCACGCTGGATTTGCCGTATTTCCGACGCGTTGCGCTCGCTCGCGCTTTCGCTTTTTTGTGCGGGTAGCTTGAATGTGCTGTCGGTTGTATCCGGCAGATGGATACGCATTTTCTTGCCGGCGCTCTTACTTTGTCCGGTTTGACCAGATCCACCACAGAACTGCGTTGAAATGGATCTATTTTTGCTGCGCGCAGCTGGCGGACAGCATCATAGTCAGAGGATGCTTCAAACCCGTTCTTGACGGCAACGCGGCGGGCTAGACGGAGTTGGCGCGCTGTCAGTCTTCTTTGCTGATGGCGTCGATTTGTGCTGCATGCGTCGACGCTTTGGGCGCTTCGGCTTCGGGAGCCGGGGCTGCGGCGGTGGTTTTGGCAACGGGGGCGTCATCGGCTGTGCGGCGGTGAACGTGAAAGCGTTTAATCGTGGGTTAGGTAGTCATAAAGTACGCGCGCCTCCTCAAAACTGTCGAACATATGTAGCTGCCCATTCTTGAGGACCGCAGCCGTCTTTGCAATTCACTCTAACGTGGCTGGCTGGTGGGATACAATCACGACTGTCGCTTTTTCTAGGCGTTCGCGCAGAATTTCGCATGCGCGGCGGTTGAATTCAACATCTGCAGATGCGGGCATGCCTTCGTAGATCAGGTAGATATCACTATCGAGGACGAGCATCAGCGCGAAGGTAAACCGTTACCGCATGCCGGACGAATAGACGCCGACAGGTTGGTCGAAATATTCCTCCAAACGGTAAAGCTATCGGCAAAACGCTTTGACATAGTCGGGGTCCAGACCGTAAAGCCGCGCGATATAGCGGCTGTTTTCCATAGCAGACAGCTTGCCATTGTTTCCGCCTGTAATGCCCAATGGAAAAGACACGCGGCAGGTGCGGGTAATCGTGCCTTCGTCAGGCTTTTCTAGGCCAGCCATCATGTTGATCAGGGTTGTCTTGCCGGTGCCGTTCGGGGCTAAAATGCCCAGTGACGTACCAAGTTCGACCCGAAAAGACGCGCGGTCCAAAATGACCTTGCGTTGGGTGCCCGTCCAAAACGATTTGCTGACCGAGGAGAACTCAAGCATTTTTTCCTGTTTTTGTGCGCAACATGCGAAACTGACCATATAATGGCAGGTATTAACATGCCCTGATGTTGATCCGTACCGCGATATTGCGGCATGATTATAGCGACAATCGCGTGAACGGGGCAATGATGCCGTTACTATGCCAACTCTACTAACAAATCGCAGACATGAATGAGGTCAATTGCAGTGATAGACCCGACTTGAGCCTTTGCGACCAGATCAAAAACTGTCGGATTTGCGCCGAACGGTTTGCTGCGACGCCGACACGCCACAGCCCGCGTCCGGTTGTTTGGTTCAATAACACACCGCGTATTTTGATTGCAGGGCAGGCACCGGGCATGAGGGTTCACGCATCAGGCAAGCCATTTGATGACAGGTCCGGCGATCGTTTGCGCGACTGGCTGGGGATAACGGCAGAGATATTCTATGACCGTCCAAAAGTTGCGATTGTGCCCATGGCATTTTGTTTTCCAGGATATGACACCAAAGGTGCAGATTTACCGCCGTCCAAGGTTTGCAAAGAGACTTGGCATGACCGCGTGATGCAGCACTTGGTTGATGTGCCGCTGACCATTGTCGTCGGTAGCTACGCGCAACGGTATCATTTGGGCGCAAAGACTGGAGTGACCGCAACAGTTCATGGCTGGCGCGACTTTGCACCACGTGTCTACCCCTTGCCTCATCCGTCGTGGCGCAATACCGGATGGCTAAAGAAGAACCCGTGGTTTGCAGATGAACTGCTGCCCGACCTGCGTGCCCAAGTGAAAGATGCTTTGCAATGACTGACCTAGATGAAGCCCACGCAGCCATGGAAACCGCCCCTGATGACGACAATGCGCGATTGCGCTTTTATGAACGGCTTGCTGATACCGAACTGTTTATGTTGTTGGGCGAAGAGGCGGTGGGCGATCAGGTGACGCCTGAACTGTTTGAAATCGAAGACCAACGCTTTAGCCTCGTTTTCGACCGCCAAGAGCGCCTTTCGCAATTTGCAGGACGCGTGGTTCCTTATGCGGGATTGTCAGGCCGTGCCTTGGCTGAAATGCTGCACGGAGAAGGTATCGGCCTTGCGCTGAACCTAGAGGTCGCACCCTCTGCAATGTTGATCCCTGCCGAAGCCGTCGATTGGTTGGTGCAAACGCTGTCGAATGCGCCGTCTGAAACAGAGGCACGGATTAGCGAAGTGTCTGCGCCCTTTGGCTTGCCAGAAGTGGTGATCACGGGTCTTGACCGCAAGCTTGCCATTGCCGCAGGGCTTGCGCGGTCGGCTTATCTTGCCGCAGCCTCTTACGACGATGGGACCCGCGGGCATGTGCTGGCGTTTGTGGATGCGGTTGACGGTGCCGAAAACGCACTGGCGTCTGCGGCTAGCGAAGCGCTGACGTTTTCGGGGATCGAAGCAGGCGTGATGGATGTGCTCTTCGTCAAAGCGAGCGACCCGTTAGCGTCCTATCTGGCGAAAGTGGGCCTTCGTTTTGATCTACCTGAACCGCAGGCTTCACATACCCCGAGCGCGCCGGGAATGGACCCCGCGAACCCGCCGAAATTACGCTAGTAGCCTAAACTCCGATCAACGAGATAGTGAAACGGCTTCCCTGCCTCGCCGCGTGCGATGTTGTCGGCGATCACAGTGGCTGCGGTTTCAGGCCGCGTGGTTGATGCGATATGGGGTGTGACGGTCACTTGGGGATGCGCCCAGAACGGGTGGTTCTGGGGCAGGGGTTCGGTGCGGAAAACGTCAAGCGTTGCATGAGTGATTTGACCGCTATCGAGTGCTGCAACAAGAGCATCATCATCGATCAACGGCCCGCGACCCGGATTAATCACAAATGCGCCGTGCGCCATCAGGGCAAGCCTTTCGGCATTCAGGATATTTTCGGTTTTCGGTGTTTGTGGCAACAGCAGGATAACAATCTGTGCATCCTTCAGCGCTTCTGTCAGCCCTGCGTCGCCGTGCAGGCAGCGTAAGTTGGGGATGTCTTTAGCAGCGCGGCTCCATCCTGTCACAGGAAACCCAAGCTGGTGCAGCGCTTGCCCACAGGCCGCACCCAAAGCACCAATGCCAAGGATCGTCACAGGGCGCTGGGCGGCCACAGGAGGAAAGGTATTGTCGCGCCAAAAACCGTCTTGCTTGGTAATATGGGTGTCCATGCCAAGGTGATGGCGCAGAGTGTGGCCAGTGACCCATTCGATCATGCCGTTAGTTAGACTGTGATCGACCAAACGGCACAGCGGTTGGGTAAGTGTGGGGTTGTCGACGACGGTTTCGACACCAGCCCAAAGGCTCATGACTGCTTTGGTTTGTGTGTAAGGCGCAAAGTCGCGGACCGGACCAGTTGGCGCAAAGACAATGTAATCGACGTCCTCGAACGCATGATCGCGCGCAAGGTTCACCTGCAAACCCGCGCGTTCAAAGGCGGTGTTCAACGGCCCTTCATATTCATCCCATGCGGCCGGACGGGCGGAAAACAGAACATTGAGCATTATCTAGGCCTATGTACATGTGCGCTTTGGACCAGGCCAAAGGCAACTAAAAGAACAAGCATCGCAGAGCCGCCATAACTGACCAGCGGCAACGGCACACCAACAACAGGGGCAAGGCCCGTGACCATCGCCATGTTGACTGCGAAGAATAAAAAGAAGGTCATTGCGATGCCGAGGGTAAGCAAGGATGCAAAACGATCGCGGTTGCCCAAGGCCGAGATCACGCAAAACAAGATGATCAGCAGATAAAGGACAAGCAGGGTGAACGCACCGACAAAGCCGAATTCCTCCGCAAGGGTGGTAAAGATAAAGTCGGTATGCTTTTCGGGTAGAAAATTCAGCCGCGACTGTGTGCCTTGCATAAAGCCACGCCCTGTCCAGCCCCCAGAGCCAAGCGCAATCTTGGCCTGCGTGATGTGATATCCCGCCCCAAGCGGATCATTGGAAGGGTCAAGAAATGTATCAATGCGGCGATACTGATAGTCTTTAATCAATTGCCAGGTTGTGCCACGGCTTTGGAAAACAGCGACGATTGCTCCGACACCTGCGCTAACCACAGTCGCGAAATAGGCCCAATGGACGCCTGCGAGAAACATAATTGTTGCCCCGCCGACCAGCAAAAGTAGCGCCGTCCCAAGGTCAGGTTGGCTTAGAACCAGCATCGTCGGAATTATGATAAAGATGACGGGCAGCATAACCCAAAAAGGGTGCGAGGTTTTCTTGTTCGGTAGCCAGTCATAGTAAGCGGCCAAAAACATCACGAGCGTTATTTTGGTCAGCTCTGACGGCTGCAACCGCATAAATCCCAGGTCGATCCAGCGCTGGGCACCCATGCGGACATCACCAAAGAATTCGACGCCCAACAGCAATATGATTGAACCACCATAGGCCACAAAGGCCATGTTGCGCCAAAACCAGATCGGCACCATCGCGACGAACAGCATCAGAACCATTCCAAGGGCAAAGCGCTTCATCTGTGGCTCAACCCAAGGTGTCATTGAACCGCCCGCAACCGAGTAAAGCATCAAGAACCCTGCACAGGCAACAGCGATCAACAATAAGATGATCGGCCAGTTCAGGTGTAAAACCTTGCGGATGCCTGTTGGGACAAACTTGGTGTTATACTCAAGATAGCTCATACGCGGCTACGGCCTTGGGCGCCCGGCGGAATTCGGGCCTCGATCCGGCTTTGCTGCTCGGCGATTTTGTCGCGCACGTCTGCTGGATAGGTTTCGAGCGGCGGAGGGCCGCCAAATTGCGCCTGTAGCAGAATATCACGTGCAATTGGGGCAGCAGCAGCTGAACCACCACCGCCATGTTCAACAACAACAGACACTGCATAGCGGGGATTATCGTAAGGGGCAAAACCCACGAAAAGCGCGTGGTCGCGGCGTTCCCAAGGCAGGTCTTCGTTTCTGGTGACACCTGCGGCGCGCTCTTCGGGGGTAATACGTCGTACCTGACTGGTGCCCGTCTTGCCTGCCATTTTATGAGCGTCGTCGATGATGCGGGACCGATAAGCGGTGCCGCGTCGGTGATTGCAGACATCGTTCATCGACGCGCGCACGCGGCGCAGTGTATTTTCGTTGATACCCAGGCTTTCGCCAAGACCCGAAGGCTGGGCCACCCCGTCAATCAACCGGATCAATCGCGGTGTTACTTCGCGTCCTGTCGCAATCCGCGCCGTCATGACGGCCAGCTGCAATGGCGACGTCAATACATAACCCTGCCCGATTGAAGCGTTGACCGTATCACCAATGCGCCATTCTTCGTCGCGTACGCGCGACTTCCAATCTTTGTCGGGGGCAAGCCCTTCAGCGACCGCGGACAGTGGCAGATCATGGCGCACCCCCAGACCCAATTTGCGGGCCATTTCAGCCATTTTGTCGATGCCCACACGCTGGGAGATTTCATAGTAATAGCAGTCGCAGCTTTGCTTAAGGCTTTCGTGTAGGTTGATGTTGCCGTGGCCGCCCCTTTTCCAGCAGTGGAAGCGGATGTTGAACACGTCCGTATAACCCGGGCAGTAGACAGTTTCATCTGGTGCAATGACGCCTGCTTCCATCGCGGCCATTAATGTTACCATTTTGAAAGTCGACCCGGGCGGATAAGTGCCTTGTACGGCTTTTGCAGCCAGCGGGCGATACTTGTCTGCGTTCAACGCGTTCCAATCGGGCACTGAAATACCGCGGACGAAAAGGTTAGGATCAAAGGCGGGTGCCGACGCGATGGCGCGTAAGTCGCCATTCTCAAGATCGATGACAACCGCACCACAAGATTCGCCGTCAAGCCGCGCCTGCGTATAGCTTTGCAGACGACTGTCCAGCGTCAGCTGGATGTCTTTGCCCGCATCGCCTTCGCGGCGGTCCAACTCGCGCATGATCCGGCCTGCGGCGTTCACCTCGATCCGGCGGGTGCCAGCACTGCCGCGCAGTGTTTGCTCAAGTTTATTTTCCGCACCGGTCTTCCCAATCTGGAATTTCGGGATTTGCAAAAGCGGGTCAGGATCTTCGATTCGGCTAAGGTCGTAGTCACTGACTGGGCCGACATAGCCAACGACATGCGCGAGATCCGCGCCCCAAGGGTAAACGCGGCTCAGGCCTACCTCTGCCTGAATACCGGGCAGGGCAGGGGTGTTGAGGTTGATCTGTGCCACATCTTCCCAGCTTAGGCGATCGGCGATGGTGACAGGCACAAAGGGCGATCGGCGGCGCATTTCTTCCATGGCGCGGGCCAGATCGTCAGGGTCGATATCGACGATCTCGGTCAGTTTTGCCAAAACCTCGCCCACGTCGCCAGCGTCCTCGCGGACCATCACAACGCGGTAGTTTTGTTCGTTGTCGGCAATCGGGATGCCATTACGGTCAAAGATCAAGCCGCGCTGGGGTGGTAAAAGACGAATGTTAATACGGTTTTCTTCAGCCAACAATCGGAACTGGTCGGCCTGTTCGACCTGCATCGACCGCAAGCGCCAGCCTAGTGCACCGACCACACCAAGCTGCACCGCGCCTAATACAAGAGTGCGGCGGCCAATCGTGCGCACGCTTTCAATGGTTTCTTTGGCAGGACGTTTCATAACAGATGCCCTCTGCTGCCAGTTTCACCCGGTGCTGTGCGTGTCACGCCAAAGACGAAATGGGCGACGACAAGCACGACAGGATAGACTGCAATTGTTGCAATCATTTGGGTCAGGGTAAGCCCGAGCGGCGCTTGCGGCAACATCACAACCACAATAACCAAACGGTTCACCAAAGTTATCGCAACAATGCCCACAGCAATTGTTCCCCATTCCACCAAGAACGGCATATTACGGAAATCGCGATTTTGACCGCGAATGACCTCGGTCAGGATCACGACCAATGCGGCCCACAAACCCGGAGGACGCATGAACAGAAAATCGGTCATCAAGAAAAAGGCGGCGACAACAAGAACCGGCAGATAAGATGGTTTGCGCGCCACCCAAGCAAATGT
>JBLHTS010000152.1:0-8743 GCA_047627695.1 Yoonia sp.
TTAGGCCGATCGGGTTCTGCACGCCTTTGCAGAACTCCACATGCGCACCGTCAGGCTGACGTGTGCGGTCGCCGATCCAGATCATGTGGCCAGACCCTGCAAGCCATTTGCCAGAAGTCGAATCCATTCGGCACAGCGCTTCTTCGTATTCTAACAACAGCGCTTCGTGGCTGGTGTAGAAATCAACGGTTTGCAATTCGTGGTTCGTCTCGGTGGTCAGGCCCGCGGCTTCCATGAAATCTAGCGTGTCACTGATGCGTTCAGCCATATCGCTATATTTTCTAACCTCATTGGCGTCGGTAAAGCCCAGTGTCCACTTGTGGACCTGATGCACATTGGCAAAGCCACCGGTTGAGAATGCGCGCAGCAAGTTCAGCGTGGCGGCGGCCTGCAAATAGGCTTGCAACATCCGCTCAGGGTCAGGATTGCGGCTTTCGGGGGTGAAATCAAAACCGTTGATGATATCACCACGGTAGCTGGGCAGTTCCACGCCACCGACAGTTTCCAACGGGGCCGAACGTGGCTTGGCCATTTGACCGGCCATGCGACCGACCTTAACAACGGGCACTTTCGCGCCATAGGTCAGGACCATCGCCATCTGCAGCATCACCTTAAAGGTGTCGCGAATACTGTCTGCACTGAACTCTGCAAAGCTCTCGGCGCAATCGCCACCTTGCAACAAAAATGCTTCGCCACGGCTCACGGCGGCCAGTTCAGCACGCAGGTTGCGAGCCTCTCCGGCAAAAACCAAAGGTGGATAGCTGGCAAGCCGCGCTTCAACAGCAGTCAAGGCTGCAGCGTCGGTATAGTCAGGCATTTGGACCCGTGGCTTTTTGCGCCAATCCGATTTTTGCCATTCAGTCATTGTCTTGCTCCAAATCAAGGATCAGTTAGCGATATCAGGGCATGTCTATAACGCGGGTCGAAGGCCGCGCCAATGGCAAAAACGTGCTATCATTGACCCCATTTGCAACAGCGTCCAAATACTTTCCCCCTTGAAGGCCCCCGTCAAACCTGTTGAGGTCACCATTCAATAGACAGATAAGAACCAAATCAATGTCGTTAGAGCCTAAAATTGTCGAAGTTGATCACAGTGGAAAGCCTCGTCGCTTTGTTTTTGTGTTGATGAACGACTTTACAATGCTTTGCTTTGCAGCTGCCATTGAAAGCCTGAGGATTGCAAATCGCACCGCGGGAAAAGAGCTCTATAAATGGAAGATCATAAGTGAAGGCGGTCAAGAGGCTGTCTGTTCGAATGGATGTGCTTTCCGTGTTGATGACGATCTGTGCGAGCTAGAACGTGACGACACGATTATGCTGTGTGGCGGCATCGACATTCAAAGGGCCACAACCAAACGCACGTTAAACTGGATGCGCCGCGAAGCGCGACGTGGTGCCACGATCGCGGGTCTGTGTACGGCTGGCTATGCAATGGCAAAGGCCGGACTGCTGGATGGTAAAAAAGCGACGATACACTGGGAAAACCAAGACAGCTTTGCCGAGGAATTCGAAGAGGTTACTCTGACTAAATCCGTTTTTGTCGTCGACGGGAACCGCATCACGACCGCGGGCGGCACGGCGTCGATTGACCTGATGATCAAACTGATCGCAGATCAACACAGCGAAGATCTGGCCAATGCAGTCGCTGATATCTTGATTTATTCCGCGATCCGAACCGACCAAGATACCCAGCGTCTGTCGATCCCCACCCGTATTGGTGTGCGGCATCCAAAGCTCAGTCGCGTCATTCAGATGATGGAACAGAACATAGAAGAACCGATAAGCCCTGCGACTTTGGCCAAGGACGTCGGCATGTCGACAAGACAGCTCGAGCGGTTGTTCCGGCGCTATCTGTCACGCAGTCCCAAGCGCTATTATATGGAATTGCGCCTGCAAAAAGCGCGCAATCTGCTGATGCAAACCGATATGACAGTGATCAATGTAGCACTGGCGTGCGGCTTTGCCTCACCCTCACATTTCTCAAAATGCTACCGGTCACATTATGATACAACCCCTTACCGTGAACGCGGAAGCCATGCGGCGCGGTTGTCGGTATAGGCAAACGGACCGGTATTTGACAAGTTCCACCGTTCCCAAGCCGGTAACAGGCAAATTCACTCTCTTTAGGCTTTCTAAAGGTAAAATGACCTAGGTTTCCTACTTTCCTTTTGAAAACGGCCTGCTATTTTTGCTCGCAGGATTTGAAAAATCCATCATGGGAGAAAGCAATGAAAAATCTACTTATGGCGACGTCTGCAGTCGCAATTATGGCAAGCAGCGCATTTGCTGCGGGTCACACTGAAGAAGTTAAAATTGGCGTG
This sequence comes from Yoonia sp., assembly GCA_047627695.1. Classification (GTDB taxonomy): domain Bacteria; phylum Pseudomonadota; class Alphaproteobacteria; order Rhodobacterales; family Rhodobacteraceae; genus Yoonia. Next base: position 2,322 of record JBLHTS010000152.1, read on the forward strand.
ATCTTGGGCTTTACGGGTCCGCTTGAATCGATCACTCCAGCAATGGGTGCCGGCGCAGAGCTTGCAATGGCCGAAGTGACCGAGTCCGGTTTGCTTCTTGGCGGTGCAAAAGTCACTTCCGTACGCGGCGACAGCACATGTATCGACGCGGGTGCAGCAACTGCCGCGGCTGAACGTCTGGTCACATCCGATGGCGTCAACGCTATCATGGGTGCCGACTGTTCCGGTGTTACTGGCGCGATCTTGCAAAACGTCGCACGTGCAAACGGTGTTGTGATGATTTCACCATCAGCCACATCCCCTGGCCTGTCCGACGCTGAAGACGACGGTCTGTTCTTCCGCACAGCACCATCTGACGCACGTCAAGGTGTGATTATCACAAACATCCTTCAAGATCGTGGCGTGACCGAAGTTGCGTTGACATACACAAACAACGACTACGGCAAGGGTCTTGCCGATGCGTTCCAAGCAGCATTCGAAGCAGCTGGCGGCACAGTCACAATCACTGCAGCACATGAAGACGGCAAAGCCGACTATTCTGCAGAAGTTGGCGCACTGGCATCCGGTGGCGGCGAAGTTCTCGTTGTTGCAGGCTACGTTGACCAAGGTGGTTCGGGCATCATCCGCTCTGCACTCGACACTGGTGCGTTCGACACGTTCTACCTGCCAGACGGCATGGTCGGATCGGTTCTGAACGACAACTTCGGTGCTGAACTGAACGGCTCTTACGGCGCGTACCCAGGTACAGACAACGCAGGCGCTGGCAAGTTCGTTGAACTGGCTGCTGCGGCCGGCTTTGACGGTACAGGCGCATTTGCACCTGAATCGTATGACGCTGCTGCGCTGATCATGTTGGCGATGCAGGCTGCAAACTCTGCAAGCTCTGCAGATTTCAAAGACCACGTCTTTGACGTCGCAAACGCACCTGGTGTGGAAATCTTGCCGGGCGAGCTTGCAAAAGGCCTTGAGTTGCTGGCCGCCGGTACAGACATCGACTATGTCGGCGCGTCTGCGGTTGAACTGATTGGACCTGGCGAATCCGCTGGTAACTATCAGGAAATCGAATTCGCCGATGGCGTTTATTCGACAATCGGCTACCGTTAATCATATCGGTTAACCAAAGAACGGCGCGGGGACCCCTCGCGCCGTTTTGCAAAACAAGACACGTAAAAGACGTGCGCAAGGGGACAAATCATGATTGTCGTTGAAGATGTGGTCAAAACCTTCGGAGGCTTTCGTGCTGTCGATGGGGCATCACTCAAGATAGAACAGGGCTCTATTACCGGGCTGATCGGCCCAAATGGCGCCGGAAAAACAACCCTTTTCAACGTGATTGCCGGCGTTCTTAAACCAACGGCGGGTAGTGTTACCATGATGGGCGAGGACATTACCGGTCTGCCGCCACATGAATTGTTCCATAAAGGTCTGTTGCGTACCTTCCAAATCGCACATGAATTTTCAACTATGACGGTCCGCGAAAACCTGATGATGGTCCCCGGTGATCAATCAGGCGAAGTTTTGTGGAATACGTGGTTTGGCCGCAGGCGGATCGCCGATGAAGAGCGCGCATTGCAGGCCAAAGCTGACGAAGTCATCGAATTTTTGACCATTGATCATCTGAAAGAAGAAAAAGCTGGTAACCTGTCTGGCGGCCAGAAAAAGCTGCTTGAGTTGGGCCGCACTATGATGGTCGATGCCAAGATCGTGTTTCTTGACGAGGTCGGTGCAGGTGTGAACCGCACCCTGCTGAACACAATCGGTGACGCGATTATCCGTCTGAACCAAGAACGTAACTATACGTTTGTAGTTATCGAACACGACATGGATTTCATCGGACGACTATGTAACCCTGTGATTTGTATGGCCGAAGGTCACGTTCTGGCCGAAGGCACATTGGACGAAATTAAAGCAAACGAGCAAGTGATCGAGGCCTACCTCGGCACCGGATTGAAAAACAAAGCTAGGGTGAGTGCGACATGAAATTCCTACTAACCATTCTACTGGGGGCCATTTTGGGCTCTGCCGCGACATTCTACTATATCTACATCAATCACGCAGATGGGACCGAGCAAGCGCTGATGCGCGGCACGCTGACAACTTATCTGCCGTTCCTGGCAGAGTATGTTAACCCGTGAGTGATAGTCCTTATCAGGATGATCGCGGGAACAAAGACCGCTCGATTACCAAAGATGGAGGCGGAACGCTTTCAGCAGCCAAGAATGCCCGGCGCAGCAGTCAGACCCTCGTCGATGAACCGTTCCTGATCGGTGACGTCATGACGGGCGGCTATGGCAACGGCCCCGATATTCTGCACAGCTGCACGATTGCCGCGAAAAAAGGCGAGATTGCCGTGATCGTCGGGCCGAACGGTGCTGGCAAATCAACTGCTATGAAGGCGTTGTTTGGCATGCTCAACGTTAACAGTGGTGCGGTGCGTCTTGACGGCGAAGATATCACACATCTGTCCCCGCAAGAGCGTGTCATCAAGGGTATGGGTTTTGTGCCGCAGGTCGCCAATATTTTCACCTCGATGACGGTTGAAGAGAACCTTGAGATGGGTGCCTTTATCCGTCGTGATGATTTTAAGGATACAATGATGCAGGTCTATGACCTGTTCCCGATCCTGAAGGAAAAGCGCAATCAGGCCGCAGGCGAGCTTTCTGGTGGTCAACGCCAGCAGGTCGCTGTGGGGCGTGCGCTGATGACACAGCCCAAGGTTTTGATGCTGGACGAACCCACTGCTGGTGTATCGCCCATCGTGATGGACGAATTGTTTGACCGCATTATCGAGGTTGCGCACACAGGTATCCCGATCCTGATGGTGGAGCAGAACGCCAGACAGGCGCTTGAAATTGCAGACAAAGCCTATGTTTTGGTGCAGGGTCGCAATGCCCATACCGGCACCGGAAAAGAACTGCTCGCCGACCCCGAAGTCCGCCGGAGTTTTCTGGGCGGATGAAGATGACAGCACTCCTTTGCGCAACCATATCAGGGCCCGCCATGGCCGAGGTTGTTACTTGCGATCTGTCAGGCACGCCTGTCCGGTTTGAGATCGACGCCGCACAATTCGCACCAGCGCTTGATCTGGCCGAGCCACCAAAGCGGCGCATCACGACCGTGCAAATGGGCGAACTCCAGTTTCCTGCCGAACCTATTGTGATGGGTGAAATGCGCGGATTTTGGACCGAAGGACTTGCAGGATCAGATGTCATGATGGTGATGCAGGCGGATGGATCTGCAGTTTACGCGGACACCCGCGCAGGTGAACGCCTGACTGGCACATGTGAGGTTATGCAATGAACAAAGTTAGAACGTCGCAGTCCAAGGGAATTGTGTAGATGGAATTTCTAAACGCAATCGTCGCACTGGCGAATTTCGTGATCGTACCGGGCTTGGCCTATGGCGCACAATTGGCAATCGGGGCGCTGGGTGTCACGCTGATTTATGGGATCTTGCGATTCTCGAATTTTGCCCATGGCGACACGATGGCCTTTGGCACGGCAATCACGATCCTGTTCACAACCGCCTTTGTCGGTATGGGGATCACCTTTGGGCCGCTGCCCACCGCACTGCTGGCCCTGCCCTTTGGTATCGGAGCTACGATCCTGCTTTTGCTTGGCACAGACTGGGCCATTTACAAGTTCTACCGTGAACAAAAGGCCAAGCCAGTCATCCTTGTTATTGTATCAATGGGCGTGATGTTTGTGATGAACGGAGTTGTACGCTTTATCATCGGTGTGCGCGACATTCAGTTTTCAGATGGTGAACGCTTTATTATCACTGCGGGTAACTTCAAGAAAATGACTGGCCTCGACGAAGGTCTGGCGATCAAGACCACCCAAGCGATCACGGTTGTCGTGGCATTCTTCGTCATGGCGCTGTTGTTCTGGTTTCTAAATAAAACCCGCACGGGCAAATCAATGCGCGCTTTCTCGGACAACGAAGACCTTGCGTTGCTGTCCGGCATCAATCCTGACTGGGTAGTTAAGGTTACATGGATGATTGTCGCTGCATTGGCCACGACTGCCGGCGTGCTTTACGGGCTTGATAAATCTTTCAAGGCTTTCACCTACTTCCAGCTTTTGCTGCCAATCTTTGCCGCCGCTATCGTAGGTGGTTTGGGCAATCCGCTGGGCGCCATTGCAGGTGGTTTCGTGATTGCATTTAGCGAGGTCACAATCACTTATGCGTGGAAAAAGGTGTTGGTCTATCTTATGCCCGAAGGCCTAGAGCCCGACGGGCTCGTGCAGCTTCTTTCCACCGACTACAAATTCGCCGTCAGCTTTGCGATCCTGATAATCGTGCTGCTGTTTAAACCAACCGGCCTGTTTAAGGGGCAATCCGTATGAACTCCGCTGTCAAAGATACCGCACTTTTCGGGGTCGTCGCCGTTCTTCTTATAGGGACCGGAATTATCCAAGGCTGGAACTCCGCGCTGCTTATCCTGAACATGGGTCTGATTTCGGCCATCATGGCGCTGGGTGTGAACCTGCAATGGGGCTTTGCTGGCCTATTTAATATCGGAGTGATGGGTTTTGTGGCCCTTGGTGGTCTGGCAACCGTGCTGGTTTCAGCCGAGCCTGTTCCAGAAGCATGGCAAGCGGGTGGTTTGCGCATCTTTGCGGGTCTTGCACTGGGCGCGCTTACGGTCGTCGCTGCCGTCTTTGCACAAAAGCGTCTCAAAGGTCGCACCAAAACGATTGTAACACTTGTTATTCTGATCGGCGGTTTCTTTCTTTACCGTGGCGTGTTCGATCCCGGCAAAGAGGCGGTCGAGGCCGTGAACCCTGCCCTGACGGGCAACCTTGGTGGTCTGAACCTGCCGATTATCCTCAGCTGGCCTGTGGGCGGTTTGCTTGCTGCTGGTGCGGCTTGGGTCATTGGTAAAACGGCCCTTGGTCTACGGTCTGATTATCTTGCGATTGCGACACTTGGCATCGCCGAAATCATTATCGCCGTGATGAAAAACGAAGATTGGCTCGCTCGCGGTGTGAAAAACGTGGTCGGTCTGGACAGCCCCGTCCCTGATGCAATTTCACTTCAGAATGACCCTGCGTTTGTAGAGCGCGCGATCAGCTTTGGCCTTGATCCGGTGGTTGGTTCAACACTTTATAACAAAGCGGGCTACGCTATCTTGTTCACGGTCGTTCTGCTGATCCTGTTGTGGCTGGCGCAAAACGCGCTCAAGAGCCCATGGGGCCGGATGATGCGCGCGATCCGCGACAATGAAACCGCAGCCGAGGCGATGGGCAAAGACGTCACCGCGCGGCATTTGCAGATCTTCATTCTGGGTTCTGCGATTTGCGGTATCGCAGGTGCGATGATGACAACGTTGGACGGCCAGTTGACCCCCGGCACCTATCAGCCGCTGCGCTTTACCTTCCTTATCTGGGTCATGATAATCGTCGGCGGGTCCGGCAACAACTTTGGCGCAGTCCTTGGCGGTATGCTGATCTGGTGGCTTTGGGTGCAAGTCGAACCACTTGGCTTAGGTTTGATGAACATCCTCAGTTCCGGCCTCGAGGATGGCAGTGACTTAAAGGAGCGGATGATTGAATCGGCGGCACATATGCGGTTGCTGACGATGGGTCTGGTGTTGCTCTTGGTGCTTCGCTTTAGTCCCCGCGGTTTGATCCCGGAACGCTGAGCGTTCCATTCCCCGGCTTTTACAAACAGGGCCAGAGGACAACTTGTTCTCTGGCCCTGTCCTGTTAGAACAGACACAAATCACCGAGACCCTGAGGGCCACATGGCATTCACCTTCCGCTGGCTTTTCCGGCTTGCCTCTGCATTGATCGTCATTGCCATCGCGATTATCGCCTTGGCCTATTATTTTGCGTCGCGATCCCTGCCGGAATATAGCGGAACACGAGAAGTCATTGGCATCACCGCCCCCGTCGAAATCGTGCGCGATAACGCCAACGTCCCGCATATTTTTGGGCAAACCAACAATGATGTGTTCTTTGCGCTAGGGTTTGCGCATGCCCAAGACCGAATGTGGCAGATGATAATGCTGCGCCGAACCGCCCAAGGGCGGTTGTCAGAGTTGCTTGGCGAGCGCACCTTGGGCATTGACGAGGTTATGCGTCGTTTTGACCTTTATCCGCTCGCGGTATCATCTGTGGACGCGCAAACCGATGATACGAAATCCGCCCTCGCAGCCTATGCAAAAGGCGTGAACGCTTGGTTAAGTGCGGTGAATGCAGGATCACGTGGTCGCGGCGCGCCAGAGATGTGGCTGTTCAATCATCCAGTCGCCCCTTGGCAACCCGCAGATTCGATTGCGATACTGAAGCTGATGGCGCTTGATCTAACATCAAACCTGAATGACGAAGTCCTGCGGGCCCGCACATCGCTGCTACTGGACGCTGATCGCGTCAAAGACATCCTGCCAGATGATCCCACAAGTGCATTGGCGGCAC
>JBLHTS010000153.1:0-8702 GCA_047627695.1 Yoonia sp.
TGAAGTCGAACATAAAGAAGCGTTGGGTGTCATAGCTAACGTTGGTTGGTTTTATGTCACGGATCAGGAACGGGTCTGGCCGGTCATGAAATGCTTCGAATGCGTCAGCGAAAAGAGCCCAAAAGCCGTCCAGTCGCTGCTTTGTCCAGTCGACCTTTTTGATCTGGTTCGAGGTATATTCACCAACCCATTCTCGAAGCGACCAACGCGCATCCTCGCATGAATCGATTATTCTTGGCACCCAACCGGCGTTGTCTCTTGATATCGCAAAGGCGTTTAACTCTGTGCGGTCCAGTGGCGCTGTTTTTTTATCGTCTTGGGGTTCGAAAGGCCGCAAATTAACTTTGGGGCAAAGCAAACGCCCATCCTGCGTCGTTGCCTTGAAAATCATATGCTTGGAGGTGTTCCCAAAAACTTCAAAACTAGAAATGTCTTTACGGCTTCCGAGGATAGTCGCGCCGAATTCGCGCGCAGCATCTAAAATAGTCGGGCCTACATCGGGCATAAGGATTTTTCAGGAATTGGATCGAAAGGCGCTAGCTCCTATAACCGAAATTCTGCGCAGCGTTTCGAGATTAAGCAAGTGGATTGCTCCACACTGGCGGTTTGCGAAACGCCTAAGGCTGTGCCAGTTCCATCTCGGCACAGAGCGCAATCAGAGTTGCGTCAGCGCCAAACGCGGCCGCAAGGTGTATCTCGATGGGTAGCCCCTGATCGTTCCAATGCAACGGGACCGAGGCCGCTGGCATTGAATGCCGCGCAGTATGGCGAATAGGCGAACACGCCGCCTTCGCCGATGCGGCACGCCTCATAATCGTCGCGGTCATGGGTGAACCTGCCGACTTCCGCCGGCAGCTCTAACAGGGTCGCAGACAGCAAGATATCGTAGTCGGCGAAAAGCGCCTCCATCTGTCGCCCATAGCTGTGGATCGCCCCCACAGCCTCTAAGTAGTCTGCGCCGCTGATGTCATTGGCATAGCGGATTGCACTTCTTGAAATCCCCTGCAGTGCACTGTGACGTTCTGGTGCCCCGCGCGCGGCCAGTGCCGTTCCGCAGGCCACGATCTTCGTCCACGCCCGCATCATTCCGTCGTGGTCCGCTTTGGGACTGTCCGTCGTCAGGGCTTTTGGAACCAAGAGTTGCGCCAACCCATTGATAGCATTGCAACGCATTAGACCGAACGTTGTTCACGCTAGACCATGTTTTATTGGAGTTTTCGCGATCGCAGGAAGCCCACTAGGGATTGCCATGGTATTTTCCAACCAGATTTGAATGCGGTGAATGCCAATTTGGCGTTTTACTGTGTTGGCCTGTGCGCTACGTTTCCGATCAGGAAATAAGCAAAGGAAACACCATGCCACTCAAGTATCTGCACACGATGGTCCGCGTCAAAGACCTCGAAAAGTCCATCGCATTTTATGCGTTGCTGGGGCTGAAAGAAACGCGCCGGTATGAAAATGAAGCGGGGCGCTTTACGCTTCTGTTCATGGCCCCTCCGGGACAAGAGGAATGCCCAGTTGAGTTGACATATAACTGGGACGGTGACGATGGGTTGCCCGCAGACGGGCGGCACTTTGGGCACTTGGCCTATCTTGTTCCCAACATCTACGAAACCTGCCAGCATCTGATGGGCAATGGCGTCACTATAAACCGTCCACCGCGCGACGGGCATATGGCGTTTGTGCGTTCGCCCGACAACATTTCGATCGAATTGCTGCAAGAAGGCGATGATCTGCCAAAGGCAGAGCCCTGGGCGAGCATGGAAAACACCGGTCATTGGTAAGGATCGGCTCCATCGCAGCACCGGCCGAAGCATGCCGATTGGCCTTGGTGCTTGCCATGGATGTGTCTTCGTCAGTCGATGACACCGAAGACCGTTTGCAACGAAACGGACTTGCGGCGGCGCTTATGCCGTCACAAGTCCAGAACGCGTTTTTCATCAGCCCCGATCCGGTCGCCCTGCATGTTTTTGAATGGAGTGGTCGCGGGCATCAGACAGATCTTGTAGAATGGATAATTATTCGAACACCCAGTGATCTATCCGTTGTGGCCAATCAATTGACCAACAGCATGCGCAATGCACGCAGCCTACCGACGGCGATGGGGCATGCTTTGGCCTATGCGTCGATGAAACTTCTAACGGCACCGCCTTGTTTGTTTCAGACAATTGATATGGCCGGTGACGGTGTTAACAACGCAGGTTTTGGACCTGACAATGTGTATGCAACATTTCCATTTGATGGCGTCACCGTGAACGGGTTGGTGATCACGGACAATGATGACACAGCCCTTGGATATTATATTGATCAAGTCATGCGCGGTCCTTTGGCGTTTGTCGAAATTGCCAAGGACTTCACAGACTTTGAAGTAGCAATGCAGCGTAAACTGATCCGCGAATTGTCGAGCCAGATCATGGGACGCAAATTGGACCAGAACGGAGCGCAAGGATGATACGAGCCCTGATCCTTTTTCTACTGATCCCCGGACTGGCGCACAGCGCCTGTCGGCAAGCGCTGTCGATGGGCTTGGATGTATCGGGGTCGGTTGATGACGAAGAATACCAGTTGCAGCTTCAAGGGGTCATTGCGGCCCTGAATGCGCAGGCTGTTCAAGACGTTCTGTTTCTGCAACCCGAAGCACCCATTCGTTTACATGTCTACGAATGGAGCGGGCCGATCAATCAGACGACCATCGTGCCATGGACTGCGATCCAGACGCCCGCAGACCTAGCGCAGATAACAAGGCTTTTGGCTGGCCATCAACGCGGCGTACGTGCGCCCACAACAGCCATCGGGTCCGCGATTTTGGCGGGCTATTACTATTTGGACCCGCAAATTGAATGCTGGAAACGCACGCTTGATCTGTCTGGCGATGGCGAGACGAACATCGGCCCCTTGCCGGAAACGATCGGTGAAAACCAAAGGCCGGTTGGCGTCGTCGTAAACGGGTTGGTGATCGGTGCAGCCAGCCTGAACGGCGACGCACAGCACTTTGTCGATATCAAACAATTGTCAGCCTACTACACGGCGAATGTCATCCGCGGTCCTGACGCTTTTGTCGAAGTTGCTTTGGGCTATGAAGACTATGCTGCCGCAATGGAGCGTAAACTTTTGCGCGAACTTGCAAGCATCGCCATTGGCCAACTGAACGCCGGTCGCGCCGATTTTGATGACATGGCTACCTTCGTTTCGGATTAGAATCCCGTTACATCACTGAATAAAAAGCGGGTCAGCATTCCAGCATGCTAACCCGCAAAAAACCGTTACCGGCAGCTTTGACCCTACCTATATACTTGCCTCAAATTGGAGGAACGGCGCGCTCAGTGATCAGTTGACGGGCGGTAACTCATTCGCGGTGAACCAAATAAAGACCTGCACCGATGATGATGGTGATGCCGACGAGGAAAACACGAGATCGTTTTCTGGTCACTTGGCCCTCGAAGGTTGGGCCCATTTGTTCTCCAGTGCAGTCGGATAGATTAACATCTAGGCTGCCCCAATGGTCAGCTTTGAGAATACACGGCGCGCATATTCTGCCATGACATCATCAAGGGACTAGAATCCACGCTTTGCGGCCCCATAAGCCAAATCTGCCACGCGCAAAAATGTTGTCATTTGTTGTCATTTTGATCGCCGTTCTTGTTTGCCGGACCCATTCACTTCCATTCATTTTTTATGGCGCAAGGGCATCGCCCAGCGTTCCAGATAACCAATGGGTACGAAGGTCCGCTACGCGGGACAAACCCGCCATTCACCCCCAAGTCACCAATGGCCGCTAGCCGAGCGTCAGTTTTCCCTCAGACCTAAGAAAATTCAATTGCCAAATGTCATCCTGCAGCCTACGCATGAGCCATGCTGATTGATCGCATCGCATCCGACTCCATCCTAGAAGAAGCCTTTGGGGGCAATCAAAGTTAACGAAGAGCTAGGTTCAGGACCCATAAAGACTATTGAGCTTGATGGTCTCTGGACGATATGCTGAAGTTTGCGACTGCTCACGGTCCATTGCAGCCACTTGGGACCGACGCAGAGAACGGCAGCTTCTCTAATTGGGTGCCTAGGTCAAGCTCGTTTCTCTTTGTTTGATCGGGTCTCCATCTTCAAGAGTAGACTTTGGAAATCGCAATTGCATCTAATGCTCTGCGCAATCCGCGATGTTGCGACAACCGCGCGCCGCAACGGCCTCTGAAGATGAAATCGACAAAAACAGTTAAGTGTCAAAAAAATATCGAAAACAAGCGATTAGGCGGGCTTTGTCACACCATACGCGCCTGCAGAAATCTGTGAGATCAAATTAAGATAGCGTTCCGGGACGGCGAATTGACCGCCGACCCAACCATAGATGTCGTGGTCATTTTCTGAAAGCAATTGATCATAAAGCATCAGCGCCTCTTGCGAGAACCCATCCAGATGCGCGTCTGCATAGGCCGAAAGGATCAAGTCCATCTCTTTGATGCCGCGCCGCATCGACCGCATCCGCAGCCGCTTGATCATCGTTTCGCGCGTTTCAGTCATTCATTGACCTTTAGCGCAGTGCGCATCCGCTTTTCCAACCGTCCCAGCTTTTCGCTTGAATGCATAATCTGGCTGCGCAAAGCGCGCATTTCGGCCAATAGATCCAACACATCACTGGAAAGTTCATTCACTTCATCAGGCGCCTCGGGGCCATCACCTGCACCGGTTAAAAGCCAACTCATCGAGACACCCAAGATGCCCGAAATCATCTGCAAACGGTTCGCGCGTGGTTCTTTGGCGTCGTTTTCCCAACTTTCCATTGTACCTGGCTTGACGCCCAACTTGTCAGCCAAACTGGTTTGGCTCAGCCCTGCCGCCTCGCGCGCGGCAGCAAGCCGGTCCCCAAACGTCGCAGTTTCGTCACTAAACCAACCTAGGTCATCAGCCATCTCAAACTCCTTGATGCTTGCTTTGATGCACGCATGCGTCCTATGTCACAAGCATAAGCTTTTTACCACCGGATGACCCAAATGACCTTTCTCTCTGCGACACTCGACCGCGTCAAACCGTCCCCCACGATTGCCGTAACAACCAAAGCCGCCGAGCTTAAAGCGGCTGGCCGTGATGTCATCGGCCTTGGTGCGGGCGAGCCTGATTTCGATACGCCGCAAAACATCAAGGATGCCGCTGTTGCAGCCATCGCCGCAGGTAAAACCAAGTATACAGCCGTGGACGGTATCCCAGAACTGAAAGCAGCGATCTGTGCGAAGTTCATCCGCGACAATGAACTGACCTACACCCCGTCCCAAGTGACGGTTGGCACAGGCGGAAAACAGGTGCTGTACAACGCCTTCATGGCGACACTGAACGCGGGCGACGAGGTTATCATCCCGGCCCCCTATTGGGTCAGCTACCCCGATATGGTCCTGCTGGCAGGCGGCACACCCGTCACGATCGAAGCCCAGCTTGAGGCAAATTTCAAAATCACCACTGACCAGTTAGAGGCCGCAATCACACCAAAAACCAAGTGGTTTTTATTCAATTCGCCCTCGAACCCAACCGGCGCGGGCTATAGCTGGTCCGAGTTGAAGGCACTGACCGATGTGTTGCTGCGTCACCCGCATGTCTGGGTTTTGACCGATGATATGTATGAACATCTGACCTACGGGAACTTCAAGTTCTGCACCCCTGCCCAAGTCGAACCACAGTTGTACGACCGCACATTAACCGTAAATGGTGTGTCAAAAGCCTACGCGATGACAGGCTGGCGGATTGGTTATGCAGCAGGACCAGAAATCCTGATCAAAGCCATCCGCAAAGTACAGTCGCAGTCTACATCCAACCCCTGCTCGGTCAGCCAATATGCAGCAGTCGAGGCTTTGAACGGCACCCAGGACTTTCTTGCGCCAAACAACGTCATGTTCGCGCGCCGTCGCGATCTTGTGGTGTCGATGCTGAACCAGGCACCCGGCCTTGTTTGCCCCGAACCCGAAGGCGCGTTCTATGTCTACCCGTCCATTGCAGGCTGCATTGGGAAAACATCGCCCGCAGGCACGCTGATTGACAACGACGAGACCTTTGCAACAGCATTGCTTGAAGAAACTGGCGTCGCAGTGGTGTTCGGCGCGGCCTTTGGCCTAAGCCCCAATTTCCGCGTAAGCTACGCCACGTCTGATGCGGCACTGAAAGAATCCTGCCAGCGGATTATCGATTTCTGCAAAGGGCTGACATGAGCGACCTGACCAGCCAAAGGGCGCAGCCCAAAGCCACGGATGAACAGCTTAGCAACGTCAACGAACGGTTGCTGCTTGCGATGCATGATCTTCGCAGCGTCTTGGTGCTCAAAAAGGCTGATCGGGTCTCGAAAAGCTGATCGCCACTTTAGTGACCGCTATGATCCATGCTTCTTGCATCATCCGTACTCCGTTCTTGAACGTCGAAAACGACATCGACGGAACCTGCATTTTCAAAAAGGAGCGTCGCAGGGATCTCTTCGCCAACTTCAAATGGGTCGCCCCGTAGCCCCATAAACATGATGTGCATGCCGCCCGGCATCAGGGCAATTGTCTGGCCCGGCAGGATTCCCACACCGTCAACCAACTGCATCATGCGGGCGACATCGCCGTCCATCTCGGTCGTGTGGATCTCAACACGGGGAAAGTCCGCCGTCACCGATGTCAGCGTATCAATCATGCTTCCGTTGTTGGTAATTGCCATGAATCCGCCACCCGTTTGGGCTGTTGGCGCAGTGGCGAACGCCATGGGATGATCGACGACAAGATCACCCAGCTTATATTCGTGGGCAGTTAAAGTCGTGGCCAGCGCGCAAAATGCCACTGCCGTAAAAGCGAAAAAATTCATTGGATCGTCTCCGAAAAATGCGCCTGCTCAGACAGGTCGCTTGGGGTTTGATTGAAGTTATTGAGTGACAATCAAGCCAAAGGTGGTGCTCGGACAGGATGTGAAGGATCTGCGAAGAAGTAAAGCGGCGCAAAGGCAGTGTAAACGCTATGGGCAACCTGCCTGACCGCAGGTTTCACATCGCAACTTGCGACAACAGGCGGCAGCGCCGCGCTATCAACCAAGCGGCACGCATCGCAGGTCTGCCCCGCGCTATGGTCGGTGAACTCAGTTTTGTCACAAATATCCTGATACGTCCCACCTGCGGTTAAGAAGGCAGACAGGCCTTCGTCCACGGGACCGGACGTCATGCTATGTGCAAAGCCGGAACTGGCCAATGCAACAAACAGCGAAAATACAATAAAAAAACGGGAAAAGGGGTTCATGATCAATCGCATTCTGGATTAATTATAATCCCATGCTGTTCAGGTTTCCAGACCTCGCGTGGCGGCAACCAATCAAACGGCCTGAGGCAAAGGGCGCCGTTCATCCCATGCCATAATATTATCAAGCGCCATCTGTCCCATCGCCTCGCGAACCTCCAAAGCGGCAGTGCCCAGATGCGGCAAAAGCACGACGTTTTCCATGGTGCGGAAAGCGTCCGGCACGACAGGTTCCTTTGCAAAGACGTCCAAGCCTGCGCCGGCAATCTGACCCGATTGCAGAGCGGCAATCAAAGCAGGTTCATCCACCACATCGCCACGTGCGATATTGATGAATATACCCGTCAGTTTCATTGCAGCCAGTGCTGCGGCATCAATCATCGCCGTATTCGCACCGCCTCCCGGAACAGTGACGACAATAATATCAGAAGCGGCCATCAATTCATGCAAGCTGCCCACCTGACGGGCAGGCAGATCAACCGCCTTTTGCGAGCGGTTGAAATACAGCACAGGCATCTCGAATCCATAATGACAACGGCGCGCGACAGCCTGACCAATACGGCCCATGCCAACGATCCCGACAGTTTTGCCAGTCACATGGGTGCCAAGCATCTGCGTCGGCCCCCAACCGCCCCATTTGTCGGCACGCACCAAACGCTCGCCCTCACCCGCTCGACGGCATGTTGATAGAATTAGCGTCAGGCCAATATCAGCGGTCGCATCCGTGACCACATCGGGGGTGTTTGAAACGGCCACACCCGCCTTGGCAGCCGCAGCGGCATCAATGTGGTTATAGCCCACGCCAAAATTCGCAAGGACACCGCAGCGGATGTCGCCCGTGAAGGTATCGGCCACGAATTGATCGCCCAAAGTAGGCAAGATCGCGTCATAGTCGCGCAACGCCGCCGCAGCCTCTGCGACTGTCAGCCCTTCGGCGGTGTCGCGGACGGTCACGTCAAAACGGGCGCGGGCAACGGCAAGGTTCGCGTCCGGCAGAACGCGGGTAATCAGTAGTTTTTTCAATGTAGGCGCTCTCCGGCTGGCACGGGTTGATCTGGGCCGACCAAAACGACCTCTCCGGCCGCGTCTGGCATGCCTAGGACAAGGACCTCGGACATGAATTTTCCAATCTGGCGGGGCGGGAAGTTTACGACAGCTAGCACCTGTTTGCCCACCAAAGTCTCGGGCTGGTAAAGCGCGGTGATTTGGGCTGAGGTCTTTTTCTCGCCGATCTCATCCCCGAAATCGATCCAAAGCTTGATGGCGGGCTTACGGGCTTCTTGATAAGGCTCAGCACGCAGCACTGTGCCGACACGGACATCGACTTTTAGAAAGTCGTCAAAAGAAATTTCACTCATCAGCCAACTCGCGGGACCTTTTGGCACCAGCCGCAACGGCACGGCGCAAAAGCGGTGGAAAGCCGGTTTCTGGATCCATCAGCACCTCTAGTGCCGCTTGGGTTGT
>JBLHTS010000154.1:0-8691 GCA_047627695.1 Yoonia sp.
TGGAACACCATCGACAGGTTCGTGCGGATGCGAATCATCTGGGCGTGATCGCCGGGGTGACGGTTCAAACCGCTGCCCTTCCAGATCACAGGTTCACCGCAAAAAATTACATCACCTTGCTGGCTATCTTCCAGCAAGTTCGCGCAGCGCAAAAGCGTAGATTTCCCAGACCCAGAAGAGCCGATCAGCGATACCACATGGCCCGCAGGCGCCACGATATCGACACCCCTGAGGACCTCGAGCGAGCCGTAGGCTTTGTGGAGATTACGAATTTCAATTACGGGGGAAGCGTTTGTCACAGTCACCACTTTTATAGGTCCGACACAGAGTAACGCTTATTTGAAAGGCTTTTGCAATGTTTGCGGGCTTCTTGACCTAACGTCAGATGGCAATTGCTGCAGGTTTGGGCGGAAACGGCAAATCATAGGCATCTGCGCCAAGGGAAACGATCGCTGTTAGGCCCAAGATTTGTGCGGCTTCGGTCGGAAGTTGGTCAATTGCGACTGCGATGGCGTCTAAATACGGCTGCGGATATTGCCCCTTGCGGGTAATAAACGTCATTCCGGGCGTGGAAACAGTATGCCCGATCACCTTTAGTGCATCTGTATGTCGGGTTTCGCGGCATTCGATCCACCATGTTTGCGCATCGATTGCGGCGATGTCGCCGCGCCCTTCAGCTACAGCGGCAATGCTGGCCCTGTGGCTGCCAGTTGCGGAACTTAGCTGGAATTGCCTGCCATGTGTCAGAGCCCAAAGCTGAGCCGAACAATAGCCCGATTGCGAAAGCTGTTCGTTACAAACAAAGCGAGAATCGATCATGTCCAAAGGATCACTGGCCGGACAGTCGCTGCGCACAATAAATGCGCTGCGATAATAGCCGGGTTCGCACCCATCTAGGCCATAGTCGCTTGCACCGATCACAGTCACCTTGTCCATGAACGCGGTCCGCAGTGGCAGGTTGCAAATCTGCCCAAGGACTAGGTCGGGGTGCGCCCAACTGTCCATATGCCGTATTTCGTGATCCAACCCATCAGGGGCCGGAATGCCCTGCGCACGCAAGCCGTCGCGGATCAAACTCCACAGTATTTCATGCGCCGCCCTGTTCGAGGCGCGCGCATACATTGGTAAGCTTGCAATCATCCAGCTCTGACTTTCAGTCTGGCGCGGTGGCTGTCTTGATCTGTCACACCCAGCAAAGACACGGTCATGCGCATCATGCTGTCTTCTTCATGATCGCGGACGCCGTCGGCCAGAACCACAGCCCACATCGCCTCGATCACGGCGACGCGGTCGTCATATGACACGGCGTCTTTGATCGCACGGGTAAAGCGGACTGTGTCGGGGGCTTCGGCCTCAAATGCCTCACATTGGGCGCGCAGGGCTTCGGCCTCTGGTTGGGTTATCGCATAGCGGCGCATCAGCAACTGATCGATTTGGGCCACTTCATCGGCTGAATAGTCGCCGTCGGTCCGCGCAAGACGCACAAGGATCGCACCAAGCGCCAGTCGCGCATCAGGGTCAGGAAGGGTTTGCGGTTCGGGGGCGGTCATGCGCCGGATCAGATCACTAAACATATTGCCTATATAGTGCGGCGCAGCTTGGCTTGGAAGAGGGCAGACAGCCGCGTGGCTTCTTCTTCAAAGCCGTAAGGCGCGTTGACAACAAATAGACCTGATCCGATCATGCGGTGGCCAGCGCGTGCAGGGGGAAAGCTGACCTCGTGGGTAACGGCCTCTGGCAGCGCCGATTGCAGGGCGCGGATCATGGGCTTGTGTGGACCGTCAGTTAGTATCGGATACCAAAGCATGATTACGCCGACCCCCCATTTTCGGTGGATTTGGCTGATCGTTTTTGGAATGGTTTCGTAGTCGGTTTTGATCTCGAACGAAGGATCGATTAAAAGTAGGCCGCGGCGCGGTTCTGGCGGGCACATCGACAGGGCCATTTCCCAGCCATCCATTTGTTTGAAAACGCCACCATAAGGGGCCATGCTTGCCTGAAGGGCGGCGAACTCCTGTGGGTGCAATTCGGACAGGAACAGGCTGTCCATCGGGCGAATGCTCTCTGCCGCTACCACAGGAGAGCCGGGATAGGCGTTTGCGCCATGTGCTGCGCGAATGCGTGCGCGTACTTTCGAATAGGGATGATCGGCGGCAAACCAGTTGGCCGCACGCGCGATGCCTTGGGCCGCTTCACCGGTCTTGATTGCGGCCGCGTCGGCTAGGTCATATAGCCCGCGCCCGGCGTGCGTTTCCATATAAGACAGAGGTTTGTCCTTGCGGGTCATATAGTCCAGCACCCACGCCAGCATGCTGTGTTTATGCACATCCGCCAGATTTCCGGCGTGATAGATGTGTTGATAAGAAAGCATGCTTTGACCCTATGGTGTGATGGTGCGGCTTAGCGCAGTGCGGCCATGCTGTCTATTGCGGGGTTGCTTGGAAAGCATGCTGTGCTATTTCAACGGAATGGCACAGAAAGGTCACCTTATGTTTTCGCGCATTATAACAGCCGCAGCCTTAATCGCAGCACCCGTTGTCGCAGTTGCACAGGACGGGCAAAACGAGGTCTCTTTTCGTTTGGGCCTTGGTCCCAATCTAGCGCCAAGCTATTTCGGCGATGCAGATCAAGACGCAGGTCTTGGCTTCAAGTTCTCGCTGGAAACGGTGAAAGTTGGCCCCTTGTCGCGCGAAATGGGCGCGGCGTCCGGGCTCGGGTTCGGTGGATCGTTGCGCTATATCAGCGGGCGCGATGCGGCGGATTTTGAGGAATTGGCGGGGCTTGAAGATATTGACCCTGCGCTCGAACTGGGTGGTAGCGTCAAGTATTCGGCACCGCATTATGAGCTTTTCGCCAGTTTGCGCTATGGCGCAGTGGGCCACAAATCATTCGTTTCCGAGATTGGTGGCGATATGATTTATCGACCAACGGATAAATTGCGTATGTCAATTGGACCTCGGTTTCTTTGGGGTGATGACACTTACGCCAACACATATTTTGGCGTGACTGGGGAAGAAAGCGAAGCAAATGAAGTTTTTGACCCATTTGAAGCTGGCAGCGGCATGATTAGCTCTGGTGCCGAGCTTGAGGCCGTTTATGAAGTAAGTGAGAATTGGCAGGTTATCGGCACGATCACTTATGACAGGCTGCGCGGCGATGCCGCCAACAGCCCGATCACACAATCAGACGAGCAACTCAGCACGCAGATCGTGCTGACCCGTAAGATCACCTTTAACTTCTAAGTTTTACACCAACCGCGAGGTTTCAACCGCTGCGCGCACAAAGTCCGCAAATAGCGGGTGCGGGGCGAAGGGTTTTGACTTTAGCTCTGGATGGAATTGCACACCGATAAACCACGGGTGATCTTTCCATTCAACGATCTCAGGTAGCTTGCCATCTGGCGACATGCCAGAGAACTGCAACCCAACTTTTTCAAGAACGTCGCGATACTTGATGTCGACCTCGTAGCGATGACGGTGGCGTTCTTCGATGCTCGTTGCGCCATAGATGCGGGCCACATTCGTGCCTTCAACAAGCGTCGCGTTATAAGCGCCAAGGCGCATAGTGCCGCCCTTGTTGTCGTCAGTTCTACGCGCAACTTTGTGGTTGCCTTGCACCCATTCTTTGAGATGATAAACTACAGGTTCGAAACGCTTTTTTCCAGATTCGTGGTCAAACTCTTCAGAGCCAGCTTTGTCGAGACCAGCCACATTGCGCGCGGCCTCGATTACGGCCATTTGCATGCCCAGACAAATCCCGAGATATGGAATTTTCTTTTCACGCGCGAACTGCGCCGCTTTGATCTTACCTTCGGTGCCGCGTTCACCAAAGCCACCGGGAACAAGGACCGCGTGGAACCCTTCAAGGTAGGGTGTGGCGTCCTCGTTGTCGAAAAGTTCCGCATCGACCCATTCAATTTTGACTTTGACACGGTTGGCCATGCCGCCGTGGGTCAGCGCTTCTGCGATGGATTTATAGGCGTCTTCAAGCTGCGTATATTTGCCAACAATCGCGACTTTGACCGATCCTTCGGGATTGTGGATGCGGTCGTAAACGTCGTGCCACATCTCGAGCTTTGGCGCAGGTGCAGGTGAGATATCAAATGCATCCAGCACAGCCTGATCCAAACCCTGATCGTGATAGGCGAGCGGGGCTTCGTAGATCGATTTAAGATCATACGCGGCCACGACGAACTGTTTGCGAACGTTACAGAATAGTGCGATTTTTTCGCGCTCTTTTTCCGGGATCGGGTGTTCTGAGCGACAGACAAGGATGTCGGGCGCGATACCGATTGATTGCAGTTCTTTGACAGAGTGTTGGGTGGGCTTTGTCTTTAACTCGCCCGACGCTGCCAGATAGGGCAACAAAGTCAGGTGCATGAAGATACACTGGCCGCGCGCCTTGTCATGGGCGAACTGGCGGATCGCTTCGAAGAACGGCAGGCCTTCGATGTCGCCGACTGTGCCGCCAATTTCGCAAAGCATAAAATCGACTTCGTCTTCGCCAATGGCGAGGAATTCTTTTATCTCGTTGGTCACATGTGGTACGACCTGAATGGTTTTGCCCAGATAGTCGCCGCGCCGTTCTTTTTCCAAAACGTTGGAATAGATGCGACCGGAGCTGACCGAATCTGTCTTGCGGGTAGGTACACCAGTGAACCGCTCGTAATGACCTAGGTCGAGGTCGGTTTCGGCGCCATCATCTGTCACAAACACTTCGCCGTGCTCGAACGGAGACATCGTGCCGGGATCAACGTTGAGGTAGGGATCAAGTTTGCGCAGGCGCACAGAATAACCACGAGCTTGTAGCAAAGCCCCCAATGCCGCCGAAGCAAGGCCCTTGCCAAGCGAAGAGACAACACCGCCGGTGATAAAAATATAGCGTGCCATTGGTAAAAATCTCCCGTGAAGACGTACAAAATAAGTGGTAAAACGAACCCTAAAGTTCGCATCATCACGGGGTTTGAGCATTACCGGATTCGCACCCGATTTGCAAGCTTTGACCCAAGATCAAGTTGCTGTGCGTGTCTGCACTGCAACCGCTTGTGTTTACTCGCCCGCAGGCACCAGTGGCGCATCAGCCGATGTCGGGGGCAGCAAGCTGTCACCCAAGTCAGGTACTTGCACGCCGTCGCTCGCACTTGGGTTAAAGCGGTCAGCGACCGACGACCCGGCAGAGTTGCTGGCAGAAATCAGTGTCAGTGCGATTGATGTGCAGATAAATGCGACCGCAAGGATCCAAGTGAACTTGCTCATTGCTGTAGGTGCAGGCCTACTTCCCGTCGCACCGCCACCACCACCGCCCATGCCAAGACCGCCACCCTCAGAGCGCTGCAAAAGCACAGTACCGATCAAGCTAAGTGCTAGGATCAGATGAACAATGAGGACTACGTTTTCCATAAAGGGGCCTTTCGGGGCGTTCGCGAACAAGCGGTATCTAAAAGCTGCAACGCCATCCCGCAACCCCCCAAACCCCTTAATGGGTCCGGTTATTCGTCGATATCATCCACATCGGTCTGCCCAGTCAGGCGACGACGAACGATTGACCACGACAACCCCACTGCCAAAACGATCGATAGGGCCACGATTCCTATCCAAGTATTCACGGTTGGACTGTTCAGATTGATGAAACCTTGATCGAATAGAACCCACAGCATGGTGCCTACGACCGCCAGGATTAGGATCATCCCAAAAATCCCGATCGAACGCAGGGTTGCGCGTAGATAAATGATGTAGCCCACAAACAAGATCAGCCCCAAAAGTACTGTCACCGACAGGTTTGTTTCTGCGTTTGCCATGCTCCAGCGCACATAATTCCAATCTGTTGGATTATATGTCGCGGTCAAAAGCACCAATGCAAAGATCCAACGAATGACGAAACCCATGATATGCCTCACTTCTTTGCTGTGATCTGACAATGCAGGTGACAGGCGGGGGTGTCTAGTCTGACGATAGAGCGAATTTGCGGTTTCCCACAGCGGAGGGCGGCGATATAGGGGAAACGCAGTCTGCAAAGGAATATATACTTATGGCAAATGTTGTGGTCGTCGGTGCCCA
The DNA here is from genome assembly GCA_047627695.1 of Yoonia sp. Taxonomy (GTDB): domain Bacteria; phylum Pseudomonadota; class Alphaproteobacteria; order Rhodobacterales; family Rhodobacteraceae; genus Yoonia. The sequence goes on from JBLHTS010000154.1 coordinate 6,057, forward strand.
GTGGGGCGATGAAGGCAAAGGCAAGATCGTTGATTGGCTTTCGGAACGGGCCGATGTGATAGCGCGCTTTCAAGGGGGGCACAATGCCGGTCATACGTTGGTTATTGACGGTGAAGTCTTTAAACTGAACGCGCTGCCTTCTGGAGTAGTGCGCGGTGGGAAACTTTCGGTCATCGGCAATGGGGTTGTCTTGGACCCATGGCATCTGGTCAAAGAGATCGCGTCGATCCGCAAGCAGGGCGTCGAGATCACGCCAGAGACATTGATGATCGCTGAAAACACACCACTGATTCTGCCGATCCACGGCGAATTGGACCGCGCACGCGAAGAAGCATCCAGCAAAGGCACCAAGATCGGTACCACTGGTCGCGGTATTGGGCCAGCGTACGAAGACAAAGTCGGTCGTCGCTCTGTTCGAGTGGCTGATTTGGCGGATGCGGCCACTTTGGAGGCCCGCGTTGACCGCGCCCTGCAGCACCATGACCCGCTGCGGCGTGGTTTGGGAATCGAACCTGTCGATCGCGATGCGCTGGTTGTGCAACTCAAGGAAATTGCTGGCGAGATTCTGCCCTACGCCGCACCCGTTTGGAAAGTGCTGAATGAAAAGCGCAAAGCCGGTAAGCGGATATTGTTTGAAGGGGCACAGGGCGCATTGCTTGATATTGATTTTGGTACGTACCCTTTTGTGACCTCCTCCAATGTGATCGCAGGGCAGGCGGCAACAGGCGTGGGCCTTGGCCCCAATGCCATCGATTATGTGTTGGGCATCGTAAAGGCCTACACCACACGTGTCGGCGAAGGGCCGTTCCCGACAGAGTTGCACGACGAAGATGGTAACCGTCTTGGGACCCGTGGACATGAGTTTGGCACAGTGACAGGGCGCAAGCGCCGCTGCGGCTGGTTTGATGCGGCTTTGGTTCGTCAGACCTGTGCGACATCGGGTGTGACGGGCATTTCGTTGACGAAGTTAGATGTACTGGACGGATTTGAGACGCTCAAAATCTGCGTAGGCTACGATCTGGACGGGACGACGTTAGACTATTTGCCGACAGCAGCTGACCAGCAGGCCCGCTGCAAGCCGATCTACGAAGAAATCGATGGGTGGTCGGAATCGACAGAAGGTGCGCGCTCTTGGGGGGACTTGCCGGCGCAAGCCATCAAATATGTGCGTCGCATCGAAGAGTTGATCGACTGCCCAGTCGCGCTAGTTTCTACTTCGCCTGAAAGAGAAGACACCATTCTGGTAACCGACCCTTTCGCGGATTGAGGATAGATGACTTTTAAAGCACGTAAACGGCTTGCACTTTTTGTGCTGGTGGTGGGACTTCCGGTCTACATTATCGTCGCCGTCACGATGATGAGCCAAGCATCGCGGTTTCCAATCGCTATCGAGCTTTTTCTCTATGTCCTGTTGGGGATCGGTTGGGCGTTTCCACTCAAATGGGTGTTCAAGGGAATTGGCCAAGAAGATCCAGACCAGAGGCAGCAATGAAAGAAAATGGCGGAGCATTTCCCCGCCAACATTGGTTGCTGAGGGTTAGCAATCATATGCATGTATCCCAATAAAATCCTTATATCATTGACACTTGCGTCATTTTCGCTTTGCAACCTTGTGCAATTCAATACATCCAGTTACTTTTCCTTTGTGGGGTAGGATGTAGGATATGTGCCATGCCAAGGATTGCTAGTGAGTTAACAGCGCTGGATGTGAAGCGCCTGACCCATCTGGGTGGCGGTCGGAATATCTTATGTGCAGTGGGTGGCGTACCGGGACTGCACTTGCAGATTACCCCCAATGGCGGGCGGTCATGGGTGTTGCGCGCTAAGGTTGGCGCGATGCGTCGTGACATTGGCTTGGGCGGCTTCCCCGGCGTGACGCTATCTCAGGCCCGCGATAAGGCCCGTTACGCGCGTGCGAAGATTGAAAGCGGCGTTGACCCTGTTGAAGAACGCAAAGCCGCCAAGGCCGGGCTTATCGCAGCCCAGCGCCGTGGCCTGACCTTTGCGGATGCCGACCTGCAAATTGCAGGTAGCGGCAGTGATGAATGACGAAGCAGAGAAACTGATGAATGAAGATGCCTCCCAGTGGTCACTTGATGATGTGACCAAACACACGCTGGCGCTTGACGACATGACAGACAGCCTTTCGCAGCAATCAGCGGACAATTGACCGAACAGGGCAAGCGGTAACTACCAGTTACATCCAACCCTAGATTTTTCTTGATTTTGTTACAGAAGCATTTCATTTTTTGGCTCAGGTGTATTGTTCGCACAGCTACACCTATTGGTCACTCTGGCGTTGCTAGCTTGTTCTCCAGAGTTGGCTGCATCTCCAGAGTGACCTCTCTTCCACCAATGGACAGTCTCAAAGTAAATCTTTGTTTTAGCAGTGCGCTGTTGGGACTGGTCGGCTGCAACTAAATTACCAAACTGACAAATTAATTATTGCTCGGTGCAGGACTGGGTGTAAAGTGAACATAGGCGCTTTTTCTCCTATGAAAGCACCTATTGGTCACTCTGGTTCTTCCGATGCACTCGTCCCGAGAATGTCTGCATCTCCAGAGTGACCGCTCATCCATCAATGACTGATAGTTCCACAACCAATCAGCACTGACGGGTGGCGGTATTCTGTGAC
>JBLHTS010000155.1:0-8670 GCA_047627695.1 Yoonia sp.
CATCGATCTTGCTGATCCAAACGTGAACGGTGACGAAAACGATGCGCGCATCGTTGGCAACGATGTCACTGCGGGCAACGAAGAAGGTGGCCGCAAGGCGATGGAAAACCTTCTGGCAGTCGATCCGTCCGTCAACGTGGTATACACCATCAACGAACCAGCAGCCGCCGGCGCATACGAAGCGCTGAAGTCTATCGGTCGTGAAAATGACGTGCTAATCGTGTCTGTCGATGGCGGTTGTCCCGGCGTACAAAACATCGCTGACGGAGTGATTGGTGCGACAGCCCAACAGTATCCGCTGCAGATGGCGGCCCTTGGCATCCAAGCGATCGCAGCTTTCGCGGCTGACGGCACGTTGCCCGAAAATACTGAAGGCAAGAACTTCTTTGACACAGGCGTTGCCTTGGTCACTGACCAGCCAGTCGATGGTGTTGAGAGCATTTCCGTCGAAGAAGGCATGGCACTGTGCTGGGGCTAAGGTCCCATTAACATGCTATGAGATGACGGGGCGGGTTTTTCCCGCCCCGTTTTAAAATTGGGGTAAGCTTTCCCAGCCACAGAATTTATCTATCAACAGGGGTCCTGCAATGTCTGACAATTCAGATGATTATGAAGCTGCGTTAAGATCGCCCGCAACCGAAACGGTTGCCACTTTTTCTGAACGCAAAGGCGCACTGGCGCACCTTCAACATGCGCTTCATGTGAACCCCGCGTTGATACCGCTGTTCGTACTGGTGGTATCAATCATCATTTTTGGACTGCTGCTCGGCTCCAAATTCTTTTCTCCCTTCGCGCTAACGCTGATCCTGCAACAGGTGCAGATTGTTGGCATTGTAGCAGCCGCCCAAAGCCTCGTGATCTTGACTGCGGGCATCGACCTGAGTGTTGGGGCCATCGCCGTGTTGTCCAGTGTCATTATGGGGCAATTCACATTCCGTTACGGGTTACCTGTTGAGGTTGCCGTCGCTGCTGGCCTGATCGCCGGCACTCTGATCGGGTCGTTAAACGGCTGGCTGATCGCAGCCATGAAACTGCCGCCGTTTATCGTAACGCTGGGCATGTGGCAGATCGTTTTGGCTGCAAATTTCCTGTATTCAAAGAACGCGACCATCCGCAGTCAAGACATTGAACAGCAGGCGCCGCTGCTCCAATTCCTTGGCACAACCTTCAATATAGGCGCCGACGCCGACGGGCGTGGCGGAGCCACATTCACTTATGGTGTGATCGCTATGGTGCTGATTTTCGCGGTGCTGTCCTATGTCCTGAGCCAGACCGCTTGGGGTCGCCACATCTACGCAGTCGGCGACGATCCAGAGGCGGCGCAGCTGTCCGGTGTAAACGTCAAACGCACATTAATCTCCGTTTATGCGGTAACCGGCTTTATCTGCGCCATCGCAGGCTGGGCCCTGATTGGCCGCATCGGCTCGGTCAGCCCCACGTCAGGCCAGCTCCTCAATATCGAAAGCATCACCGCTGTGGTGATTGGCGGTGTCTCACTGTTCGGCGGACGCGGGTCCATAATGGGGCCGTTGTTCGGGGCCCTTATCGTGGGTGTCTTCACCCTCGGCCTACGCCTTGCCGGGGCAGATGCACAATGGACGTTCTTGCTGATTGGCGCACTTATCATCGGTGCTGTCGCGGTAGACCAATGGATCAGAAAGGTTTCAGCATGACACTTATGGAAAATATTGCAAACGGGTCCATTGAACCCATCCTCAAGGGCCGCAGGCTGGTCAAACGTTACGGCCGCGTCACTGCCCTCGATCGCTGCGACTTCGACCTATATCCCGGCGAAATCCTCGCCGTAATTGGCGACAACGGCGCGGGTAAATCGTCCTTGATCAAAGCCGTGTCAGGCGCGGTTATACCCGATGAGGGCGAGGTCTTTCTCGAAGGCAAGCAGGTGCGTTTTACATCGCCGACCGACGCCCGCAAGGAAGGGATTGAAACCGTCTACCAAACCCTTGCGATGTCTCCTGCGTTGTCGATCGCGGACAATATGTTCATGGGTCGCGAATTGCGCAAACCCGGATTTCGCGGAAAATACCTGCGCCAGTTGGATCGCAAACGGATGGAAAACATCGCCCGCGATAAATTGACTGAACTTGGCCTGATGACGATCCAGAACATCAACCAAGCCGTTGAAACTCTGTCCGGTGGCCAACGCCAAGGCGTTGCCGTTGCACGCGCTGCTGCGTTCGGATCAAAGGTGATCATCCTCGACGAACCAACAGCGGCATTGGGGGTCAAAGAATCCCGCCGCGTGCTGGAAATGATCCTCGACGTGCGTTCGCGCGGCATTCCGATCATCCTAATCAGCCACAACATGCCGCACGTGTTCGAAGTTGCGGACCGCATTCACGTGCATCGTTTGGGCAAGCGTTTGTGTGTCATTGACCCGAAGGACTACACGATGTCTGATGCCGTGGCCTTCATGACAGGCGCGAAAGAGGCTCCAGCTTGAGTGCCGTCACACGGCAGGCAGATATGTAGCGAACTATCGACTGCGCGGCGCGGGTAGAAAAGTCCCGGAATTCTGGCAGTTGCGCAAAATCGCAGCGAACGTCACCTTCCCACCCTTGCAGCGCTTCGCTGCGTTGCCGACGGTTGAAAGCGGCCATTGAACTTCCTGCGGTCAATGGCCGTTTTGTCCCGCATAGCGGACCTCTACGCATACCGGAGCAAACGACCGCTTCCCACCCTTGGTGTAGGGAGTGTTCCAGTCTTCATCGCCATTGATGGTCTTTCTTGAGGGCATGAGTTGTATTTCTCTATTCAATTTCAGCTTTCTGCGCAAAAAAGGCTACTCCTCCGGTCTTCTACGCAGTCAATTTTGCTTCGACCCTTCCCCCCCCTTTATCGATCCAATCTTAAGACATTGGTCATTCAGTTTCCCGCATCTTCAGCAGTGAGTTCGGTTCGTATAGCGCGGACCGCTTTGGCGATGCTCATCGATCCATTGAGAAAACCGCCTTGCAGTTCTTCAAGTAGGTCTGCTCTTAGGTGCATCAAGACTGCCCATCCCTGTTCACAGCCACCAAGTGCATCTACCAGTTGGTTCTGGAACTGATCTTCGACCACTTTGATCTTCGCAACTTTTTCTGTTGAGAACGAAACGTTGATGTTTGGCATTCTTCCCTCGCTGGCCTCTCTTTCTTTTTTTCTTTCTTTATATATATGGGCGGATCCACAGTTCCTATTTTCTGGAACGCACGTTCCGGTTTTGCAGAACCGTCGTTCCGTATTTAGCCCAGGAATCAGGTAGTCGTTTGCCTTAGTACGCCCAGGATGAATGAGCCTTTTGATGTAGCCCTGCTTCTCGAGGCGTGACATGCATTTTCGGACACCACGATCCGTCATCGACAGCTCTTCCGCGATCAGGCCGACGGACGGAAAACATGCACCCGTCTTGAGATTGACCCGCCAGACAAGTCTTTGGAACACGACCTTGTCGGACGCAGTCAGCTCCTTGTCGCAGGATGCCTCGTTTAGCTTCAAAAGCTTGTCATATGATGACTTCTTGATCACAGGGGCGAACGCGCCGCGCAGGTTTCCACGCGCTGCCCCATGATCCAGCGGTCGAGGTCCTCGCGCCTGTAACGGACCGAGCGCCCAATCTTAATGAACGCAGGGCCTTCGCGCCGTGTCGCCGCAACTTCCAGATACCGCTTCCCGATCCCGTATTCGTCCTCGACCTCTGAACGGGTCAGCAATTTCAGATCAGATTGCTCTTTAAGTGACATCCCATACCTCCGGGTAACTTGTCGTTACCCCGAGTTACACTGGCTTGGGTTTGGTCCGCATTTGATTGTAATTGAGTTTAATTGAGCGAAATCTGACGCTAAATTCGTGAGTCACCCACGCGTTTCATCAGTCTCCTTACCTTCGCTTCATATGAGGCACCTAAGATTTCTGCCCCGTGCCGATCAACGATAGCCACGACAGCGCCGTGTACTGTTGCACCTTCATCATCGTTCAGTTTTTGAAAGATCAAATCGATGAATCGCTCATCCTTTGTTTCGAACCCACCACTGCCGGGCGGACGCCCTCGCCTCTTCGATCTAGACGGTTTGGGTGCGCATCTGAAACAAGACAGCTTTAGCTTGATTATGTGAGGCCGGGCGCGAGCATTTCAGTCGTCATTACCGGCTCCTTTGTAAAAGGAAACTGCAATTGAAGTCAGGCAAGCAGCTGCAACATCTCACCGGAACGGACAACGCCCCCTTTCACGACCTCAGCATAGATGCCCATATCGAAATGGCCGTAGTTTTGGCGCAAGAGCTTCGGAATCTTCAAATCCCGCTCACCTGTTTGCAGGTTCACCTCTGTTGCGGCGCATCTTTTGGTGCGCATAACAACTTTGAGCTGTGCTTCTCCAATCTGGAGGTTTTGGTCAACCCAATCCAGTTCAGAAAAAGCTGGCAGGCCGGAGAACACGATGTTTCCTCGGAAACGCTTCTCGTCAACGGGCTGCCCAATTTTCTCAGCAAAGGAGACGACACTGTCTCGGTTGATCAGAGAGACTGCATTCATCAATTGGGGTGAAACCACGGAGACATCCGTGAACCTGTGTGGCGCAGCAGAATAAAGTGTAGGGTGCTGCTCTGTCGGCAAATTCAGATGTACACTCAAATAGTTGGCGGCAGCCTTCCGTCCCTCAGCGCCGCTCAAATCGAAAAGAGTTGATGCGCCGATATGTGAAATGCGCAGCTCATTTTTGCCCCCGTCATAGTTTGATTGAAGCTTTGCCAAACCGGCATCTCGCGCTAGCACGACAAACTTGGTTTTTGGGATGGGAACAGGGTTTGCAGGTTCAAAACCGCTGTTTGGCCTGGCAAATCCAAAGGCCCGGTCAAGAGGGAACCCATTGCCTTTGCTTAACACAACCTCGGGAAGCGCTTGCCCGCTGAGGCCCTTGATTGGGTAATGACTAAGTATTTCGATAGTGCCCTGCATGCCAATCCCCCGATGATCGATATATCTGTATAGTTTCTTTATGCAGATGAAGTATGTGTTTGTTAAAGACATTCATTCTTTGAGTGAATTTGCTCCATGCACCGTTTGCGGCCATTTGTACGTTGCGAAGCATTTGCCACTTCGGGCTCTTAGTTGCCGTTCGCTGCGATGGGCACCGAGGTCTGCTCTGCGGGACTTAGCTACCGATCGGTTGTTTTGTAGGCCTCGTCGCGACAGCGGGCAGCATCGTCGGTCCGATCAGTTTGCTAAGCTAATACGCACTCGACAGGGCCGCAATGTGTTCGGCGAGGCCTCCGTCTGCATACCGCCCTTTCAAAAAACGGCTGCAGAAAGGGGCCACGCACTGATTATTTTACCAGATGCTCAAACAGGCGGGCGACAGCTTCGGCGCCTGGGTCGACGTGGCCCTCCAACTGTTCGGCATTGATATAGGTGGCGCGGCCCGCCTTCGCGGTTGTTAAGGTCGCCGTATATTTGGCACCTTTGCGCGCAGCTATGGCCGCTTGGGATAGGCCGCCCTCCATAGCGTCCAGCGCGGGTAAAAGTGCATCGACCATCGTGCGATCGCCTGGGTTGGCCCCACCAATCTGCCGCATCCGCGCGAGCCCATCTTGCAAGGCTTCGCGCATGGGCTTTCCCGAAGCCGAAGCATCACCTGCCGCCGCGAAAAAGATCGCGAGCAGTACACCTGACGAGCCGCCCATTGTTTGGCTCAACTCAAGCCCAATGGCGCGGTAAAGCTGAGTGTGATCCGCCAGCGGCAGAGTATCCATCGCGTCGATGAGAGCACGTCCAGCGGTAGCGAGCGTTGAGCCTGTATCGCCGTCTCCGGATTTCGCATCGAGAGCATTCAAGTCGGCCTCAGATGCAATCAGGATATCGCAGCACGCCGTGAGGAAAGCCTTGGTCTCCGCATGTGGAGATGCCGGTGCGCGCACCGGCGACAACCCATCAGGCAGCGGCAGGATCGCTGGAGTCGATATGGAATTGCAACCGGGCCAGCCTGCGGCCTCAACGTTTTGCATTAGCAACTCTTCGTCACCTGTAGAAAGCTCCATCACCGAGATCGAGAACCCGTGCATATCAAGTGCCGTCATCATCGCAGCTGGTCCAACAATCATTTTAATATGTTGCCCCAATGGCGACACGAGCAGATTGCGCGTCAGGATCGACATCTCAAGTACAGAAGCGCCGCCAAGATTGTTTACCAATGCAACATGTGGCGTATTGCTCATGGTCGCAGCCAGTTTTTCAGTGATTTTTTCGACCGCATCATGTGCACCACCCGAGGCGATCTGTTCCACGCCCGCCTCTCCATGGATGCCCAAACCCAGCTCAGCCATTCCATGCGGAATGCGGTTTTCCTTGGGTGATCCAGGCACAGTGCAGGTGTCCAAGGACATTCCGATGCTTCGGCTATTTTTGATGACCCGTTCAGCTGCAAGCGTGCAAGCCTCGAGGTTGGCCCCGTTTTCAGCCATAGCACCAGCGATCTTGTGAACGAACAGCGTAGCCGCCAAACCGCGCGCCTGCGGTAAATCAGGCAAAGCGACGTCATCATCGACGATGACCATATTCACCTTATGCCCAAAGGCCCGTGCACGTTCGGCAGCAAGCCCAAAGTTCAGCCTATCGCCGGTGTAGTTCTTTACGATCAACAAGCAGCCAGCAGGCCCCGTCACCGATAAAATACCCGCCAATACAGCGTCTGCTGAGGGAGAGGCAAAGACATCCCCACACACAGCGGCAGTCACCATGCCCTTACCAACAAAGCCTGCGTGAGCAGGCTCATGCCCCGATCCGCCACCAGTCACCAGTGCAACCTTCGATCTGTCCCAGTCCGTGCGAACGACGACGCGAATATGCGGATAGCCGTCTAACCGTGTCAGCGCACCACCAGATGAGGCGATGATGCCTTCGATGGCCTCGGTGACCATGTCTTCTTTTTTGTTGATAAACTGCTTCATGGTCTTTCCCTTCAAGCCATTCGTGCGCCAGCGGCGTCGAAATAGAACGGTTTTTCGGGGCGTATTTTGACGATATCGCCCCCTTTGAGTGTGGTGTGCGCATCTGTGACCGTAATCAGGTCATTATTCTTGAACGACAGATGTAAACGGGTTTGGTCGCCCAGATGTTCAACCCTTTGGACGAAGCTGTCTTCGCCATCTCCTTGCAAAATATGCTCGGGGCGCAACCCGATCGAGACGGCCCCCTCCGGCGCGCCACCAAAGACGTCCGCAGGCAGCACATTGATGCGCGGCTGGCCCAGGCGGCTGGCAGAATAGACGCTGACCGGGTTCTCGTAAATTTCGCGCGGGCTGCCAAATTGAACTAAACGCCCCTGATCTAGAACGCCCACATGTGTCGCCATTGTCATGGCCTCGATTTGGTCGTGGGTCACATAAAGCAACGTCGCACCTGAATTGGCTTGGATATTTTTCAACTCGATCCGTAGGTCAGAGCGCAGCTTTGCATCCAGCGAGCTCAATGGTTCATCCATCAAATAAACTGACGGATCACGCACCAGCGCCCGTCCAATGGACACGCGCTGCATTTCGCCGCCCGACAGCGCCGTCGCCTTGTTGTCAAGCTTATGGCTAATTTGCAGAACCTCAGCCACTTCACCAACTTTGCGGTCGATTTCGGCCTGCGGTGTCTTAAGAATTGGCGATCTTAACGGGAATTCGAGGTTCTGCCGCACGGTAAGGTGCGGGTAGAGTGAGTACTGCTGGAACACCATTGCGACGTCTCGCTGTGCAGGCGTGAATGCAGCCATGTCGCGCCCACCAATTGTGACAGCACCGGAGTCGGGCTTATCAAGTCCAGATACCATCCGCAGTGTTGTCGTTTTGCCCGCCCCTGTGGGGCCAAGCAGCACAACGAATGCGCCATCCGGAACGGTCATCGTGATGTTATCCAACGCAACATCTGCGCCAAAGGACTTTGAGACACCGGTTAGGGACACTTCAGCCATGTGCCAGCACTCCTTTGTTGGCAAGACTTAGCAGCGCCTTGCCGGATTGATCGTCAAAGATCGTCACTGTACGCGGGTCGAATGACAGACCCGTTGTCTGTCCTACCCGGACAGGATCCGAGGATGCGACCCGCGACTTAATGATGCCATTGGGCGTGTCCAACAGCACAATCTGCGTCGTGCCCAGATATTCCGTCGCCGTCACACGGCCACGGTAAGGAGCGGAATCGTCAAGGCGGACATGTTCGGGCCTGATACCAAAGGTCAATTTACCATTGGCCCCTTCGAGAACATCCGGCACCTGAATCTTGACGTTATCCAACATGATTTCATGCGCACCGTTCGCCGCGACACCATCAAATTTCAGGAAGTTCATCGGCGGAGACCCAATGAACTCCGCTACAAACTTGGTCGCAGGCCAGTCATAGATATCTTGCGGAACACCAAACTGCTCGACGACCCCGTGGTTCATCACGACAATCTTGTCGCCCATCTGCATGGCCTCAAGTTGGTCGTGCGTCACATAAACGGTTGTCGCCCCCATCCGGTCGTGCAGCGCACGCAGCTCTTCCGACATATGTTCGCGGAACTCAGCATCTAAGGCGCCCAAAGGCTCATCCATGAAAAATGCCTTGGGGTCCCTGACAATTGCGCGGCCCAAGGCCACGCGTTGACGATCCCCACCTGACAGACCACCCACCGGCTTTTTTAGAATGTCT
>JBLHTS010000156.1:0-8657 GCA_047627695.1 Yoonia sp.
GGTTCCGTCGTTTGTAGCGCCGCTTGTCGTACTTAACGATTTTCTTGCGCAACCTGCGCCCGGGAATGCAGGGCTTTGTGCCCTTGTCTATAAGGGCTTCTCGGAACCAATCAGCATCGTATCCTCTGTCAGCGAGGAGCCAATCAGCCTTTGGCAGGCCGTTCATCAAGGCAGCAGCGCCAGTATAATCGCTCACTTGACCTGCCGTGATGAAGAAACGGATCGGACGTCCGCTGGTGTCTGTGACCGCGTGCAGCTTTGTGTTCATGCCACCCTTGGTTTGCCCAATCAGGCGTCCACGCCCCCCTTTTTTAACCGCAGGCTGGAAGCCGTGCGATGTGCCTTGAGGTACGTTGCATCGATCGAGATGGGCCTGTTGTCCGGGGCCTGTTCGGCCAGGCCCATCATGATCCTGGCGAATACGCCCATGTCACTCCAGCGCTTCCAACGATTATACAAGGTCTTCGGCGGTCCATACGCGGCAGGTGCATCGCACCAACGTAACCCATTGCGATTGATGAAGATAATACCACTCAAAACGCGCCGGTCATCAACGCGGGCACGGCCTCGGCTCTTCGGAAAGTAGGGTCTAAGCCGCGCCATCTGCGCTTCGCTCAGCCAATAAAGATTGCTCATGACATCCCCTCATAACTGGGGGTCGTGAATCACGCGAAGCCATTAAGCTCAATAGTCTTTATGGGTCCTGAACCTAGGCGACTATCCAACAGTCTCTTGTATCACACGCTATGACGCAACCATTCGATCCAGCTTGGCTGCACAGACGCATCCGTGGCATTGATATGTTGTTGGGGCTGTTTCTTGCGGTGTCGGGAACGGCCTTTAGTGGGCACTCGTGGATGTTGCAGCGAACGACCGCTTAGAGCCTGCAGTGAATTGACGTGTGTTTACAGCTAGAGAATGACACTTGGGCTGGTTGCCGAACTGATGAAAGGGGCGACTGTGCTACCGCATTTCAGCGGCTTGAGCCGCGATGCATTCGATATCCGAATAGTGGATGCCAATATCGGTCAGGTCTCTATTCGACATTGCGGATAGCTGGCTGAATGTACGATCATAGATCGCTTTCTTGGCGTAGAATTCCGCATAATCGGCTTTGACCTGGTTAATGTGGGCCATCAAGCCTTGAAGGGGGTGGGCGAGAAGAATGTTTGCAAATGTCATTTATTTGGTCTTTCGTTTCCAATGGTGGAAGTCGATCCACCACATTTCGTATGCCTTTGAGATATGATGTTTCTGCACTTGCACAACGCCCAGTGTTGCAAGGTCGATATGCAATTGGGTCATGACGCAATATGGCCGCCTTTTGGTTGCGAGGTTAAAGTTTGCAACTTCGGTCTCTTTGCGTGACGATTTCAACCGGTCGACGCAACACTCTAATCTTTTGGAGAGAGGGACTGGCGACATTATTGGCGCTCTCTAGTACGACACTAAATCTTCATTCTGATGAGATTCTGACAAAATAAGCCCTGCGTGTAATGCAGGGCGGGTATACACAAGCAGACCCTACGATAAATGTTTGAAAACTCTACTTATGCGATAGAGAAACATAAAACATAAATCGCGAGGCAAGCATGAATAACTACCCAAAATCAGATAAGATACTCTCACCAGTTGAAGTCGACATGGTGATACGCCAGTCACGTCAAATGCGTGCCAAATTTCTTTCTTCTGCCGTTCGTCGGGCATTCCGCGCTCTGACGCGCAGCAAGTTACCTATCGGAGCGGTCCAAGGAGCGTAAAGTATCTCTAAGACAGATAGTGTAAAAGTCTCCGGGAAGCTCTAAGATCGCACCCTCAGCATGCCCTCGGGGCAAATGCAGCTCGACCCTTTGCCCGCATACCAGACCTACGTGTAGTCCGCTGCGAACGGCCGGTTTGAGCCCTGAGCGGACGGTCGGTTGCTTCTTCTCGTTGGCTTGACGTAATTCACTGATCGCAATGAACTCACATAGATTTTGCTGACTTCATTGCACGTAGCGCATAAGCTCTGCTGCGCGATTACGACCGAGCTCGATCCTGCAAGAATTAATCCCAATTCCTGTCCCAGAACCGCCTCCAAAAGTCGCCCCGACATAGCTGCAATGTTCATCGCGATAGGCCGCCCAAGTAGCCTGTGCAGCTTCCAGAGCGGGCACAGCCACCGTTCGACCAGTAACTTCATCAAGCTCTGCCGCAGAACTCACCGCGAAGCCCAGATAGATGCCGACAGTCGCATCGACCCGTTGAAGCGTATCAGCGACACAGGACCCAATCTCGAGCTGGCTGTTTCCGCCGCATTCTGTTGCCGGATCGGCAAAGACGATGCTCGGCAGGCAGCTCAATAGGAACAAAGTAGCAGCAAGACTTTTCATGATTACACTCCAAATGATCCTAGACATTCTGTGCCAAATTAACTTGGTATAAGTCAAAAAGCTCCCCATTCGCTATGTTTCTTACGCGGGCTTCCTAAAGCAGACCCTGGCACATTCCGCAGTGAATGGCAGCTAAGAGCCCGCAACGTCGACCGCCGCACTCTGCATAGACGGCTGGTTTGGGCCGGATTCGGACGTTGAAGATCGAGATGTGCGCAAGCTTCGGAATGTTTGCATTGATGCCGAGCTTCAAACTTGAAATGGTTCCAAGCTGGACGCAAATGCATCCATAAATTCTAGGGTGATCGCGGACGGATGTTTCAAGGTTGGCCGCACCAATGACAGCCTATGTGGAATTGCGGGGAAGAAAGGTCGCATCGCAATGTTTTGATCAGCAAATTTCAAAGCATCCAGTTCACTAACAACCGCCACTCCAAGCCCATGTGAGACCAATTCACATGCTGCTGTAAATTGTCGGGTTTCTACTAAGGTGTTCAAAACCGTGTTTGCCTCAAGAAAGGCATTCGAAAGGCAGTTGAAAAAATCACTATCCCGACGTGTGTGGATGATCTTTTCGTTAGCCAGATCCAGTGGTGTGATTTCTGTGCAGTTCTCCAAAAGATGACCATCGGGGAAAATACACACTGTCCGCACCTCGATGTCCCTGCTGACCACAGCGGAGTGTCCGCGAAAACCGTCGGTAATCCCGAAATCAAATTGCTCATCAATCATCCATTCTAGAATGCGTTCCGGGCGATCAGGTTCGATTGTGATACTGACACCGGGACGATCCTTGAGGAATTGGGTGACAACAGCAGGTAGATGGCTAGTCGCGAAACCGGGCAAACAAGCGATTCTAATATGGCCCGCCTTCCTGTCGGTTATACTTTCACTGACTTCGGCAATCTGATCCATCAGATCAAGAACGCGTTGGATGTCTGCTTGAAGAAATCGGACCTCTTGTGTCGGGACAAGTTGTCCACCGCGCCTATCAAACAGAGAAAATCCCAATCTTTGCCCCAGATCAGCAAGTAATCGACTGACAGCAGGTTGGCTGATGCCCAATTCTTTTGCGGCTCGTGTTACAGAACCGTGTTGTATGACCCCCATAAGGGCCTCGAATTGGCGCAACTTAAGTTTCTTCTTCATGCCAATTCATCACACAAAGTTAAAACTAAAACCATAACATAATGCTATATTTATCCTGAATTTTGCGGCCTTGTATTATACCAGCTTGGGTGTATCGTTTTAGTGTTTAATAAGCGATGCAGGGCTGCACCAAGCATCGTATGACAGACAACGCACCATTTTGGTGCAAGGGAGGAACTATGAAAAGATCTATGCTCGGCGCGCTTGCCGTTTCAACAATGCTGTCGCCCGTTGCTGCGATGGCCCAAACCGAAGTCCAATTCTGGCACGCTTTTACTGGTCGCCTTGGCGAACTGGTCGCGGCACAAGTTGAGGAATTCAACGCCAGCCAAAGCGACTATGTCGTGGTTCAAAGCCATAAGGGCAACTATTCCGAAACACTGAACGCTGGCATCGCCGCGTTCCGCGCAGGCGAGCAACCTCACATTTTGATGGTGTTCGAAGTTGGTACTGCAACAATGATGGCCGCAGAAGGTGCGGTGCGTCCGGTTTACGAAGTGATGGCGCAAAGCGGTGCCGCATTTGACCAAGACGCCTATATTGGTGCGGTAAAGGGGTATTACACGTCGACTGAAGGAGACATGTTATCCTTGCCATTCAACGCATCGACACCTGTTTTGTGGGTGAACCGTGATGCAATGGCCGCCGCTGGCGTTGATCCGGATACTGACTTGTCTACATGGCAGAACGTTGATGCGGCCCTCACCGCGCTAAAGACTGGTGGCGAAGAATGCCCACTTGTAACAGCATGGCAAAGCTGGATTCACCTCGAGAATTTCTCAGCCTACCATGATGTACCTTTCGCGTCGCAGGACAATGGCTTTGCCGGCCTTGATACTGAGTTGATGCTGAACGGTGAAGCGCAAGTCGCCCACCTTACCGCTATGGGCCAATGGGCGCAGGACGGCAAATTCATCTATACCGGTCGTCGCAACGAAGGTGGCGCAAACTTCCGCGCTGGCGAGTGTGCTTTGTTTACCGAAAGCTCTGCTGGCTATGCGGGTATCAGTTCCGAAGCTGAATTCGACTTTGACGTACGTCCACTTCCTTATTGGGATGGCTTAGGTAACGCTCCGCAGAACACCATCATCGGTGGCGCATCCTTGTGGGTTATGGAAGGTCATGAAGACGACGATTACAAAGGTGCGGGTCAGTTCCTAAGCTTCTTGTCATCGTCAGACGTTCAAGCTGCATGGCACCAGAACACTGGCTATTTGCCCATCACGTCTGAAGCTGGTGACGCGACACGTGCGGCTGGTTTCTACGAAGCTAACCCAGGTACGGAAGTAGCAGTGATCCAGATGACAGCAAACGAGCCAACGGCCAATTCTAAGGGCTTGCGTCTGGGGTCGTTCGATCAGATCCGCGGGATCATCGATGAAGAACTCGAAGGCATATGGGCTGGTGACAAGACTGCCCAACAGGCGATGGACAGCGCGAAAGAGCGTGGAGATGCATTGCTGCGCCGCTTCGAGGCTGCCAACCGCTAAGGCGAAAACTATACGGCAGGCCTGTCTTGGGCCTGCCGAATTCTTGAAGAGGTGGAGGCAATGGAAAAACGCGTTACATTTCGCGGCTGGTGGTTGCCCGCGCTGCTGATCGCGCCACAAGTTCTCGTGTCAGTCGTCTTCTTTTTCTACCCCGCGGGTCAGGCGATTTGGCAATCCCTGTTTATCCCCGATCCATTTGGCCTGTCATCACAATTTGTGGGGCTCGGCAATTTTGAATTCCTATTGAGTGACAGATTCTACCGTGCGTCTTTTGTGACAACAGCGGTCTTTTCAATCCTAGTAACGCTATGCTCGATGATACCGGCGCTGTTCCTTGCGGTGATGGCGGACCGGTTGATCAAGGGCTCTGGCGTCTACCGCACCATGCTAATTTGGCCTTATGCAGTAGCCCCCGCAATTGCCGGCGTGCTGTGGCTTTTCATGTTCAACACGCGCGTTGGGGTGGTGTCGTGGTATCTGGGAAATCTGGGCTATGATTGGAACCACGTATTGAACGGGGGCGAGGCGATGGGTCTTGTTGTCGTCGCCTCTGCATGGGGCCGTATCAGCTATAACTTTCTGTTTTTCTTTGCCGCGCTCCAAGCTGTACCGCGATCAGTGATCGAAGCCGCAGCCATCGACGGCGCGCGGTTCTGGACACGGTTCTGGACAATTGTTTTGCCGCTGTTGTCGCCGACCACGTTCTTCTTGCTTGTCGTGAATGTCGTCTATTCGTTCTTTGAGACGTTCGGTGTCATCCATACGATTACCTCGGGCGGGCCACAGCAATCCACCACTGTGCTTGTTTATAAAGTGTTCTCGGACGGCTTCGTGGGTCAAGATCTTGGGTCGTCTTCAGCGCAATCTGTCATCTTGTTGTTCGTCGTTGGGCTGCTGACCATTATCCAATTCAAGTTTGTTGAGAAAAGGGTGCATTACTAATGGCCCAAGAAATTCATGGTATGGTGGAAAAGCGTGGTGCGGGCCTTTGGTTGACTCATGTCTTCATGATCCTCGGCGTTTTGATCATCTTCTTTCCAATCTGGTTGGCCTTTGTGGCATCCACCGTAACCCAGCCCGAGATTGTGCGACCTCCCATGCCGCTTTGGCCGGGTGATCAACTGTGGGAGAACTATTCTAAGGCGCTCTTTTCAGGTGTGAATGTACCTGTGGCGACGATGCTCTTTAATAGCCTCGTGATGGCGATCGGCATTGCCGTGGGAAAGATTGTGATATCGCTGCTGTCCGCTTTCGCGATCGTGTATTTCCGTTTTCCGGGCCGAAACATCTTCTTTTGGATGATCTTCCTGACGCTGATGTTGCCAGTAGAAGTGCGTATCGTGCCCACCTACGAAGTCGTCGCTGGCTTTGGTATGCTTAACAGCTATGGCGGGCTGATTTTTCCGCTTATCGCCTCAGCCACCGCAACTTTCTTGTTCCGACAGTTTTTTCTGACAATTCCAGATGAACTGGCAGAGGCCGCTCGGGTTGATGGCGCCAGTCCAATGCGGTTCTTTTGGGATATAGTTGTACCCATGAGCCGGACCAATATTGCGGCGCTATTTGTGATCTTGTTCATTTACGGCTGGAACCAATACCTTTGGCCGCTGCTCATCACAACAGACCCCGAAATGAACACCATTGTCATGGGAATCAAACAAATGTTCCCATCAGGCGATGACGTGGCAGAATGGCCCGTGATCATGGCCACTTCAATTCTTGCGATGATCCCTCCTGTGATCGTCGTGGTTAGTATGCAACGGCTGTTTATCCGCGGCCTCGTCGATAGCGAGAAGTAAGATATGGCAACGGTTTCCCTCAAAGACGTCAAGAAAAGCTTCGGATCAACAGATGTCATCCACGGCATCACGACAGATATCGCTGACGGCGAATTTATCGTGATTGTCGGGCCATCAGGCTGTGGAAAATCCACCCTGCTGCGCATGGTTGCAGGGTTAGAGACCGTCTCAGCGGGCGAGGTGTTCATAGGTGGTGACCTTGCCAACGACAGGGAACCGATGGACCGTGACATTGCGATGGTGTTCCAAAACTACGCGCTTTACCCTCATATGTCGGTACGTCAAAATATGGGTTACGGGCTAAAAATCGCCAAGATGCCTAAAGATGTGATTGACGCAAAAGTCTTGGCCGCAGCCAAATTGTTGCAACTGGAACCGTTGCTGGATCGCAAGCCGAAGCAGCTATCGGGCGGACAACGCCAGCGCGTGGCCATGGGCCGCGCGATTGTGCGCGAACCAGCTGTTTTCCTATTTGATGAACCGCTTTCAAATCTTGATGCAAAGTTGCGTGTCCAGATGCGGCTTGAGATCAAGGAGCTTCAGTCAAAGCTTGGAATTACATCGCTTTACGTCACCCACGACCAAGTCGAAGCCATGACTATGGCGGACCGGATGATTGTGATGAACGCAGGCATTGCCGAACAGATTGGCACTCCGCTTGAGGTTTATGAGACACCGCGCACATTGTTTGCAGCGCAGTTCATTGGCAGCCCTGCAATGAACATTGTGGACGCCGAAGTTAAAGACGGCAAAATTCTATATGGAGGTCAGCCTGTTGCAGATTCTATTGGCGCAAACGGTCCTGCAAAACTGGGCGTGAGGCCGGAACATCTTGTTCCAGACGATGCTGGCCCGCTTCGTGTTATTGTTAAAATGGCAGAGCCGCTTGGGGCAAATACCCTTTTGCACGGCGCGCTCGAAGGCTCTGCCGGCGGCTTTACAGTAAGCCTGCAAGGCGTCCATCTCATACCTGAAATTAACGTAGCCCGCGGCTTTCGAATTGAAACAGGTAAGGCGCATGTATTTGATGCCGAAACAGGCCTGCGCCGGACTGGAGAAGAAGGTTGATTATGCGCTCCAAAAGTTGAGGGGCATGGTCTGGCGCGTCAGGTCGCACCGGTCAGATGCTGCTCACGCCTACCTCGCCTCAACCAATCCCCAAAAAGGAACCATATGATGGTCATGCAAATCGCAGTTATCGGACTAGGGTCCATGGGCTTTGGTATGGCAAAATCCATGCTGCGTTCTGGGCAACATACCTATGGCTTTGATCTGAGCCCGAAACAGGTTGCAGCGTTCCAGCAGGCAGGCGGGTCCGAGGGCGCTTTGGATGCGATCGCAGGTACGCTCGACGCGGTGGTCATCGTCGTTTTGAATGCAGCGCAAACCGAGGACGTACTGTTCGGCGCGCAAGGGATTGCCGCATCGCTCAAACCGGGTGCGGTTGTGGTTGCCTGTGCGACGGTAGCGCCCGACTTTGCGCGCAAGATGGAAGAAAAATGCACGGATTTGGGGCTACTTTATCTGGACGCGCCTATTTCCGGAGGCGCTAAAAAGGCGGCAGACGGCGCGCTGAGTATCATGGCAGCGGGTACCGCTGCGGCATTCAAGGCGGCTGATCCAATTCTGGATGCAACGGCTGCCACTGTCTTCAGACTTGGCGATGCGGCGGGCCCCGGTTCCGCGATGAAGGCCGTAAACCAATTGCTTGCAGGTGTGCATATTGCCGCAATGGCAGAAGCGCTAACCTTTGGCATGACGCAGGGTATATCCCCGCAAACATTTGTCGAGGTCATCAGCAAATGTGCAGGCACATCGTGGATGCTGGAAAATCGTGCGCCCCATAT
>JBLHTS010000157.1:0-8646 GCA_047627695.1 Yoonia sp.
GGCTTACAAGGCCATTAGAGGCAAAAGCCAACCAAAGCCGTTCGCTGGAAGTTCCTCCTTAGAGTAATCCTACGCAGAAACCTTCCGATGGGGCCTTTTAGATGTCGACCTATCCTGCCTTCAGCGTTGGGAAAGCGTCAGCAACATGATGGATGATCTGCGCAGCCGCTTTGGGGGTAAAGCGTTGTCACTCGGAAAGCATGACCAAGTCCCGGGCGGCTATATCGGGGGCAAGATGGCTTTTGGACGTATTCCCGAGGCTGAGGATTTCGAAAATGTCCCGAGCAGCGATGGCGACACGCATTTTTGCTCCTTTTAGGCAGGACCGAAATCGATGATTGCTGCATGCGGCAGTTGTGCGTTCCTTCGGGCGTATAGGTATCATATTTCACATGAGGATTGCATCATATAGAACTGAAATATAACGATTTAACAAAATTTATAGTGCGACATCGCTGAGCGCGGCATCGCCCTTAAAGTCCTGACCCAGAACATCGACACCAGCACTTCGGAGGGGGAGGTTGTTTTTCCACATGACAGCAGCCTTCGACGAGTTTCAACGCCAGTTGATTGTTGAAAACAACCGCGCCAGTCTCAACGCCACCGCAAAACGCGGACGCCGATGTGGCGGGCCAAAAGCAATGAACGAGCAAAACATCAAACACGCTGAAGCCATGCTTAAGGATACCGAAAACTACCCATTCATCGGCGACGTCATTGACCAGCTCAAAATTGGCCCGACTGCATTCTACAAATATTTCCCCACAGACCGCATCAAGCAGCTGCGATATGACCACTCAGACGCGCCTCACACATAGCTAAATCCCGTGGTGAGTTTGGTACCTTTATGCAGATGAACCCATACTTGCGCAGATCAACGCGGACGCGGACGCGGACGTTCTGTCAGGTCAAAGGTTTTTGCCGCTATACCGCGAATATGCCGTGCAATCGGGATAGCCGATGTTGCCGCAGGTGACGGAGCGTTACAAATATGGATTGTACGAGCAGTGTTACGTACCAGAAAATCATGAACCAATGTACCATCGCGCATTACAGCTTGTGCGCGAATACCGGGTGGATGAGGCTGCAAATCCTCCAACTCCAAGGACGGGCAATACCGCTGACACGCGCGTAAAAATCTCCGCCTGAATGCAGAATTTGCCATCTCGCTCAAACCGGAGGAGAGGTTATCTCCTATTGTCCGCCAAAAACCGGGAAACCGAGCCATATCGCCGATGTCACGCAGGTTCATGCCCAGTTTAGTATACCCCTCGCGCGCAAGCGAAAGCACGGCATTGGGGCCGACCGTTACAAAGCCATCAATCATCGGCGTTAGATGGATACCCAAAAAGGGCAGTTCCGGATCAGGGACAGGATATATAAGATGCTGAACAACCTGATTGCGGCGTGGAGCGAGGCGAAAGTATTCGCCCTTAAACGGTACAATGGCAAAATCGTCAGCAACGCCGCACATAGCGGCCAACCGATCTGCCATTAAACCTGCACAGACAATCAAGTGCGCGGTCCTTTGAGTTCTGCCGTCAGCAAGCGTAATCTCGACGGTTTGCGCTTCTTCAAGCAAACCCACAACTTTGGCACCGTAGGTAATTTGCCCGCCCAATTCAATAAATTGTTCAGCCATTATTTCCACCATCGCAACGTAATCGACGATACCGGTCGTTGGACTGAGCAACGCTCCAAGTCCCGTAATATTTGGTTCGCGCTCACGTAATTCAGCGGCAGAGACAGCGCGGATGTCGAGCTTGTTCTCGCGAGCGCGGCTTTCAAGTGCTTTAAGTCGTCGCATTTCTGTGTCGTTGGTGGCGACCAGAAGCTTGCCCGGTTGTTTAAATGGAACTTGGTGTTCGTTGCAAAACTTTATGGTGGCAGTTAACCCAAGTCGACAAAACTCTGCCTTGAGGCTACCGGGCGCATAGTAAATGCCGGCATGGATTACACCACTATTTCGACCTGTCTGATGACGGGCAGGTCCGGGTTCCTTCTCAAGCAATTCAATTGAAAGACCGGGCCAGCTTTGCTGCATTTCCAGCGCTGTGGTGATGCCAACGATACCGCCGCCGATGATCGTAATGTCAGTCATACCATAAGCCCTTATTTACATTAGGGGCATTCCGCCACCATTTTCGTTGGCATTCAGTCGATCGGTGAAATCTTTTGATCGCCCTTCGCCTGTTCCCACTCCACTGCTTAGTGGCATCAATTATTGAGTGTGCAATTTTAGATTCTGCCCGCAATCTAGTGCATGTTCTCATTCGTCTGGGAGTACAGATGCATTGGGAGACAAAATTATCCTAATTTTTCAGATCATCCTTCCTAAGGATACCTAAATAAATTAGAATTTGAAAACTTGGTAAAAAAATGGCGCAATCCTAACAAGACTTATCAAAGTCGTTGCAATGAGGTAGGGACCAAATAACAAAATGACTGCTGGGTCCTTAAACCGCATCAAAGACGTTAGCATATTGGTCGCGTAACTGATTTTTCTGCACTTTTCCCATCGTGTTGCGGGGCAAAGCATCTAACACCTCAATCCGGCGAGGGCGCTTGAAGCCTGCAAGATCGCGGGTGAATGCCGCCCGGATTGCGTCGAGGTCCAACGTAACGCCTAGCTCTGGGATCAGGACCGCAATGACGCTTTCTCCGAAATCCGGATGTGGTGCACCGATCACCGCACTTTCCAGCACGCCATCCTGTTCATCAAGGAAAATCTCAACCTCTTTGGGGTAGATGTTGTATCCACCAGAGATGATAAGGTCTTTGCCGCGACCCACAATTTGAACATAGCCATCCGCGTCGATTCGGGACAAATCCCCAGTGATAAAAAAGCCGTCGTCGCGCAATTCGGCTTTCGTCTTGTCGGGCATTTGCCAATACCCTTTGAAGACATTTGGGCCACGTACTTCTAGCACACCGATCTCGCCTTGGGGCAGCTCAGCCCCGGTTTCCGGATCGCACACCTTCACCTCAATCCCCGGTAAAGCGAAGCCAACTGTGCCTGCGCGGCGTTCGCCATCGTAGGGATTTGAGGTGTTCATGCTTGTCTCGGTCATCCCGTAGCGTTCCAGGATGCGGTGTCCTGTGCGCGTTTCGAAGCTTTCATGGGTTTCTGACAGCAACGGTGCAGAGCCAGAGATGAAAAGTCGCATATGCGCCGTCAGCGCGGGCGTGAAGCGGGCGTCGTTTAGCAGTCGCGTGTAGAACGTTGGAATGCCCATCATCGTCGTCGCTTCGGCAAGCCGATCCAGTACAATATCCTGATCAAATTTTGGCAGGAAAATCATCGCGCCACCAGCAAGCAACATGACATTGGTCGCGACGAACAACCCATGACTGTGAAAAATTGGCAGCGCATGAAGAAGGACGTCATCTGACGTAAAGCGCCAACAATCGACCAACGCTTCGGCATTGGACAAAAGATTGTAGTGGGTCAGCATAGCGCCTTTGGAACGCCCCGTTGTGCCTGACGTATACAGCAGTGCGGCAAGGTCATCTGCCGCGCGTGCCACGGTTGCAAATTGTGTCGGTTGGCTTGCAACCAAATCCGCCAATGACCCGCTGCCGTCCAATGCAAGTGTGCGCAAGGCGCAGCCACTTGCCTTGGCTATGGGTGCCATTTCTGCTGCCTCGGCTGGGTCGCAGACGAAAAGTGCCGCACCGCTGTCACCCACAAAATAGTCCAGTTCTGTCGGGGTATAAGCCGTATTCAAGGGCAAGAACACAACGCCCGCCTGAACGCAGCCTGCATAAAGCGCGAGGGCCTGTGGGGACTTTTGTATATGGACAGCAACCCGATCTCCCGGACGCACATCAAGTGCGACAAGCGCGTTGGCGTTTTGCGCAACCTGCTCCAAAAATTCGGCATGCGTGGTGGTTTGCCCGCTTTCCAAATGCAAGAACGGTGTATGCCGCCCAGCATGCGAAGCGAAGAGTGCGTCGAACAGAAGATTAGCCATGGAAAGTCCTTTTATCGCCTTGGATCTTGACCATCTAGGCTTGCCCAAATTTAGCCGTTAGCATTGGGATCTTGATCCAGTATTGTCATATAGCGGGCCAAGCCCGACGTGATGTGGGAATGCGCTGCCGCCCTTGCGTTGTCTTCGTCACCAGCGATGACCGCGGCACTGATCACTTCATGTTCTTCCAGTGATCGCGCAACATTTGATGCAAGAGACAGACCGCGCCTACGGAACAAATGCATCTCTTTGACGATGTTGTCATAGGTCGTTTTGGCTTTGGGATTATCAGCTGCTTTCAACAGCATGTCGTGAAACGCTATGTTGAGAGTGTAATATTTAGTGTTGTCCTTGGAGGCTATGACGCCGCGCATTTGATCAAGATTAGGTACAAGTAATTTGTGCAAGGCACGCTCGGATCCGTCTCCGACGCGACGCGCTGCCACGCCACAGGCCATCGCAAAAATAGCGCCACGCAATTCATAAAGATTTCGTACCTCGGCCAGCGTCGTCTCGTGGACATAGGCGCCCCTGTTGGCGACCAGATCAATCAAGCCGCTATCAGCAAGTGACCGTATTGCTTCGCGCACGGTGCCACGGCTTACGCCCATAATGTTAGACAGGGCAAGTTCGTTCAATTTCTCCCCCCCTTTCAGATCTCCACTGACAATCATTTCCTGAAGCTCGGAGCGCACTTCACCGGCTAAGGTTTCGCGCCGAGGGGGAATCAATTTCATATTCATTGCCTTTCATAAACTTCATCTGATTATTTTGTCAACAATTAACATTCCTATTGTCATGTGCTGGATTATAATTTAAAGATCAACTACAGATAGTCCAGCAAGGGATCGAGCATGGCGAAGCCATCAAATCAGAGTGTCAAAAGTCAATCCGACATGGATCATTCATTAGTCGCGCCTATGGCAAGTACCGCTCTGAACGGGCTTCGCGTACTAGATCTTACCCGTGTCAGATCTGGTCCGGCATGTGTGCGGCAATTCGCGGATTGGGGCGCCGATGTTATTAAAGTCGAAGCGCCAGTGGACACCACCCAGTTTGGTGGCCCACGGTCTGGTCCAGACTTTCAAAACCTGCATCGCAACAAACGTAGTCTAACGCTTGACCTGAAATCTGACGCGGGCGCAGCGGCTTTTCGCAAGCTGGCAGACACAGCCGATATTATTGTGGAAAACTTCCGTCCAGCAGTAAAAGAGCGCCTTGGTATCGACTATGAGTCATTATCAGAAACAAACCCCCGACTGATCTATGCATCGATTTCTGGCTTTGGACAGGATGGGCCGTTGGCCGACCGACCCGGGTTCGATCAGATCGCACAAGGCATGGGTGGGCTTATGTCCATCACAGGCCAACCGGGTTCCGGGCCGATGCGCGTTGGTATTCCCATAGCTGACCTTTGTGCAGGAATGTTTGCGGCACAAGGCATTCTGATTGCACTCTTTGAGCGGTCACGCTCTGGAAAAGGGCAATGGGTGCAGACGTCGCTTTTGCAGGCACAGGTCTTTATGTTGGACTTTCAGGCCGCACGCTTCTTGATGGATGGCGATGTGCCAAAGCAAGCGGGCAACAACCACCCAACCTCGATCCCGACTGGCGTGTTCAGCACCAGCGACGGATACATGAACATCGCGGTCACCGGTAACAACATTTGGGCAAAATTTTGCGACGTTATGGTGCGGCCAGATTGGCTGGAGGACACGCGGTACGCCACGGCCGCCGCGCGGTCTGAACATCGCGACGCTTTGGGCGCTGAAATTGAAGCAATCACGGCCACACGCACAACTGCTGCGTGGATTGAACTGTTGACAGATGCAGGCGTTCCAGCGGGCGAGATTAACAATATCAGCCAAGTTTTTGCCAACCCACAGGTGCGCCATCTGGGTCTTGCCCAGCCGGTCATCAGCCAAGAGCGAGGCGAGGTCGAACTTGTCGGCCAACCTATCCTGATGAGCCGCACGCCTAGCCGCATCACTACCCCACCACCAACAGCAGGCCAGCACAGCGAAGATCTTTTGACTGAGATCGGGCTAAGCAAGGACGAGATTACTGCGATGAGAGCATCTGGCGCAACATAATCAACTGATAAGATGGACAGACAATGACAGACAAAATCCTAACAGAGCAATCCGGCGACATCGCACGGATCATTTTCAATCAACCAAAAAAGCGCAACGCTGTTTCTATGGAGATGTGGGAGGCTGTCGAAGCTGCCACAGCGCGGTTTGCTGCGGATGAAAGCGTGCGTATCCTGATTTTGTCAGGGGCTGGCGGTAAGGCTTTCGTATCGGGCGCAGATGTGTCAAAATTCGAGACCGAGCGCGCCAGCACCGAAGCCGTCGCCCACTACAACGCAACAACAAAGCGCGTTTACGACATGATCGAAGCGTTCCCCAAGCCCACGATCGCACAGATCGATGGATTCTGCATTGGCGGTGGCGTGGCTTTGTCGCTGAGTTGTGATCTGCGGATTTGTGGCGAAGGATCGAATTTTGCCGTCCCGGCGGCCAAACTAGGGCTGGGCTACGGGTATGAGGGTCTCAACCGGCTCGTGAACATTGTTGGGGCCGCCTTCGCCAAGGAAATCTTTTTCACGGCCCGACGGTTCAACGCCGAAGAGGCGCGGGTCATGGGGCTGGTCAACCGCGTGGTGCCAGACGACATGGTCGCACAGGTCGCACAGGAAACCGCAGAGATGATTGCCGCAAACGCACCGATGACAGTGGCTTCGGCAAAATACATCGTCGGCCAGACCCTTGTGGACGAAAGCCTCCGCGATCTGGATGAATGTGCCGCACAAGTGAAAGCATGTTTTGAAAGCGCCGATTATGTCGAAGGCCGCCGCGCGTTCCTTGAAAAGCGCAAAGCCAACTTCGTGGGGGCCTGATGGCTTCGGTGCCGCGCAAGCGCATCGACGAGGACGCGGCGCGCGCTCATTTCGAGACTGCGCTAGAGGACCACGATCAGGCCTTTGAAAGCTTCTTTTTTGCCCGCCTGCTCGGTCTATCCTTCGCATACCTTCCCCAAGGTGCGGCCGACGCCGAAAAGGACACCTGTCAGCTGACCTTTCAGGTGACCGATATGCTGAAAAACCCACAGGGCTTCTTGCATGGAGGGGCGATGTGTTCGGCCATGGACATCTCGATGGGGCATCTAGTGAACAAGGTCGCGGGCCCGGGGGCCACGATCGAAATGAAAGTCCAATTCATGCGCCCGGTGACTGAAGGCACAGTCACGGTCGAAGGACGATTTACAAAGCGTGGGCGCAGCATATCCTTTATGGAAAGCCGCCTCATGTCGTCTGACGGAAAACTTACAGCATTGGCCAGCGCCACGTGGAAAATGCCCACACCCTGATATTTTAGGAAAGCCCCGATGCTCACATCCAAACCCGACCTGATTGATGAAGTCCGCGCCCGATTTGCCCATGTAAGCGAATGCCCGTTCGAAGGCCCGCGCGTGTTTTTCGAAAACGCAGGCGGCGCGCTGACGCTGAATTCCGTGGTCGAAACATCCGCCAAATTTGCGGCCATCCCCGACAATCAGGGCCGGGACAATCCTGCCGCCCAAGCATTGGTTGCCATTATCGCCAAAGCCAAAGCCGACATGGCCGTCATGTTCAACGCACCGCAGGGTCAGTTCTTTGTCGGCGAAAGCGGCACAGAACTGCTGTTTCGGCTGATCCGAACCGCGATTGTCGGCACACCCGACGGCAAAGTGTTCAGCAGCACGGTCGAACACCCCGCGACCCGCAGTGCTGCCGCCAAATGGTCAGAGACCATGGGCAAAACCCATATCTACATCAAGCACGACGATGCCACGGGTGCGGTCGATGCGCAGGCCTACGCCGCAGAAATTACACCCGATGCACAGGTCGTGACGATCCTGCATACCTCGCCTGTGACGGGCATGGGAATGGATGTCGCTGCCATCGCCAAAGCGATCCGCGCCGTGGCCCCAGATTGCTATATTATCGTTGACGGTATTCAGCATGCAGCCCATGGGCGGCTTGATATCGCAAGCTACGACATCGACGGCTATGTGGTGTCACCGTACAAAGTGTTCTCTCGCCACGGCTATGGTGTGGCCTGGGTGTCGGACAGGCTGTCCGCCCTGCCCCACGAACAGCTTATTGGCGCGCCCGGCGATCCATGGGAATTTGGCACGCGCGACACCGGGGCCTATGCGACGTTTTCTGATGTGGTCGATTATTTTGACTGGTTGGGCAGCCAATTCACTGACACCACAGATCGCCGTGCGCGCATCATCGTAGCCGGAGAAGCGATCCATGCCCATGAAAATGCGCTGGCTAAAGCGATGATCAAAGGCACTGGCAACCAAAAGGGACTTGTGGATATGCCATCCATCACGATCATCGGCGGTGTCGACAACCCGCGCCGCGAAGGGCTGATTTGCCTGTCTGTCGCAGGCATGGATTCGCCCGATGTCGTGACAAAACTGCGCGAGCGCGGCATCCGGACCCATACCCGACAAGCAGACCACTATTCTGGCAATATTCTGGATCCGCTTGGTCTGGCCAACGCTGTGCGGGTGTCGATGTGCCACTACAACACCGAGACAGAGGTCGCGCAGTTTTTGCAGGCCATGCGTGAAATCACCGAAGGCGCACAGGCCTAATTCGCGCTCAGCCCTTCCA
>JBLHTS010000158.1:0-8642 GCA_047627695.1 Yoonia sp.
CACTTGGCCTCATTTGCCTCGATCGCCGCAATACGCTGCTGTGTTTTGGGATGACTTAGCATCCACGCAGGTGTCGCTGCACCGCGTGCGCCGGTCAACGTCTCAAGTTTGGTAAAAAGTGACTTTTGCGGTCCGGTTCCAATTCCCGCTTTCACCAACAACGCCGACGCATAGGCGTCCGCCTCGAACTCGTCTTTTCGCGACAATCCTGCGGCAAGAAGACTGGTCAGCGCACCGGCAATCCAGGGGCCTACACCGGGAATAAAGCGACCCAAGATCATCGCAAGCGCCGTCCTTATAGCATTCTGGCCCGAAAAATCAATCATCCTGCGGCGTGAATGGCCCAAGGCGACATGGCCCAATTCGTGGGCAATGACCGTTGCCATTTCTTCTGAACTTACCTCGCCTGCGCGGTATTTGTTAAAGAAACCACGGGTGATGAATATGCGCCCGTCCGGGGCGGCAAGGCCGTTCACAGGTTCGATTTCGTAAATATGGACCTTGATCCGTTCGATATCCAACGCTTTGGCCATACGGTCCATCAGAACCTTCAGGATCGGATCAGCCAGTTCAGTCGATTTGGAATCCAGTTCACGCGACGTGCGCCAAACCGAAAAGCGGTACATCGCGAGGCCGTAAAGGACAGCCAACAGGATTGGGAGAACTTTTATCATGGGTTAGATATGGGGGCAGGCAGGCGTTTGGGCAAGATGCTATTGGGCCGCACGTTTGAGGTCGCGGACCTTGCTGGCATGAACCAGCCAAAAACCCAAGCCAACAGCAACAACAAAAGCCACCAGAAAGCCAGAGACGCTGCCTAGGAGCGCCGATATGGCGGTAATGTTGTCGGCAAACAGATACCCGAGACCGACGTAAAGACCGACCCAGACAACTTCGCCCGCCATCCCCCAAAGCGCAAATCGGGGCCAGCTAAAGCCTGTTAAGCCACTGACATAATTCACATAAGGACCCAGCGGTGCGACAAGCCAGCAAGAAAAGAACACACTCGACCCGCCCCATTTTTGCATGAATGCTTGAGATTTGTCACGCATCGCGGCACGCCTTGGGCGAGTCGCAAGCCAACTGGTCAGACGCGGCCCGAATCTGCGTGCAATCCAGTACCCAAGGTTGTCGCCGATCACAGCCCCGCAAAATGCGGCCGCTGCGACTGCGCCAAACGATAGATCACCCGCTGCGGCAAATCCGCCCGACGCTAGCATCAACAAGGACGATGGCACAGGCAGGGCCAAACAGCTTAAGAAGGTCACGCTGAACAATAATGGCACACCATAGTCCGCCGCAAGCGTGAGGATAAAATCGGTCATTCGTCTACCAAAGCCTGTTCAGCCCTCCAGAGGGCGACGACAGCATCAAGTTGCGCTTGCATGTCATTCAAAGAAATACTTTTTTCTTTAGAAAGCTTGTCCAGTGATACCCGACGGGGTGCGCCGTCTTGCAGAAGATCAAAGGCCTCTTGGACGACTTCCGGGGGAATGTTGTAGGACCTGCCAACATAGCGCGGCGTCATCCAGCCAGCGAGGGTTTGGTCTTGGCGTGCAGGGTCTGCCCAGTACACAAATTGGCTAACCGCGCGCGCACTAAAGAATCCAGAAAGGCTGATTGCGACCACGAACGCGATCAGAAGGTATCTGTTATGCGTCCATAGGTCTTTTATGCGGTGCCACATTTGTCTGCCAATTCGCTGTTGTGATCATCGTAAGGCTGCGACGCTTGCGGGCCGATCACAAGCCTTTAACGGGTCAGGCTGCGCATTCCGGCGTCGATACCTGACAAAGTCATCGGGACCATGCGGTCAATGCCGACAATCTCTTGGATCATTTGGATAGATTGGGTGTAGGGCCAATAACGTTCGGCCAGCGGATTGATCCATATGTGGTTGGGCCACTGATCACGGGCGCGTTCCAGCCACGTATGGCCAGCCTCTTGGTTATAATGCTCGTTTGCGCCACCCTTAAAGGCAATTTCATAGGGAGACATACTGGCGTCGCCCACGAAAATGCATTTGTAATCAGAGCCGTAGGTGCGCAACACATCCCAAGTGGGGGTCTGCGCATTCCAGCGGCGGCGGTTGTCTTTCCACACACCTTCGTAAAGGCAGTTGTGGAAATAGAAGTGTTCAAAATGTTTGAATTCGGATTTTGCCGCGCTGAAAAGTTCCTCAACCACTTTTATATGGGGGTCCATTGATCCGCCAATATCCAAGAATAACAGCACTTTGACCGCATTGCGCCGCTCAGGGCGGGTTTGCACGTCCAGATAGCCATGCTCAGCGGTGGCGCGGATGGTGCCGTTCAGGTCCAGCTCTTCATGCGCCCCGTCGCGTGCCCACCGGCGGAGGCGTTTGAGCGCGACTTTGATATTGCGCGTACCCAATTCAACGGTGTCATCAAGGTTCTTGAATTCGCGCTTGTCCCATACTTTGACCGCACGTTGGTGGCGGCTTTCATTCTGGCCGACGCGCACGCCTTCGGGGTTGTAGCCGTATGCCCCAAATGGCGACGTGCCAGCCGTGCCAACCCATTTAGACCCGCCCTGATGACGGCCCTTTTGTTCCTCTAGCCGCTTCTTGAGCGTTTCCATTAGCTTATCAAACCCGCCTAAGGCTTCGATTTCGGCTTTTTCTTGGGGGCTCAGATGCTTTTCGGCCAGCTTCTCAAGCCAGTCTGCGGGGATATCTAAGGCGTTCAAAACGGCCTCTTCGGGGATCGCCTCTAGCCCTGCAAAAGTCGCGGAAAATGCACGGTCGAATTTGTCGAGATGTCGTTCGTCTTTGACCATTGTGGTGCGGGCAAGGTAATAGAACGCCTCGACGTCATAGGTCGCAAGGCCAGCTTTCATGCCCTCCAGAAACGCCAGAAACTCGCGCAGGCTTACGGGGACACCGTTACTGCGCAAGTTATCGAAGAAGGGCAGGAACATGGTTTAGTAAAAGCTGCGGTCGACGATAATCAGCACGAACAGCCCGATGATGCCAAACAGGATTGCGAAACCCGCAGCCCATTGCAGCAGATCAAGTGGCTTACCACCACGCGCCTTGGCGCGATATGCGCCAACAAGAGCGCCCAAAAACATACCTGCGAGTGGAAAAATCATCGTGTTGCCCTTGTCAGCTTGGTGGTTTTTGCGGGACCAGCGAGGCAATTTCATTGAGTTGGTCAATCACCGCATCCCGATTGCCAAACCCATAAAGCGCCCATCCCAAACTGTCCAGCCGCAGCGCCATGCCTGCGTCAGCATCACCGCGCAGATCAAGAGCCTCGGCTTGGAACATCATCAAAAGCGACATCAACCCTGCGTTTTCGTGACGTCGCGCAATCGGGAATGCGGCTTGGGTGATGGCAATCGCGCGGTCAGCGTCGCCTGAAATCAAGGCTGGTGCAGCCATTTGCAAGGCGACGTGAGCCGCGTGGATTTGGGTGTCCGAATCTTGGCTGTAGGCACGGCTGGCTGCATTGAATGCCGCCAAGGCTTGGGATGGATCATTGCCGATCTGCAATCGGCCGTAGGCATATTGGGCAAAGCCCGCACGGGTGCCGGTCCAACCTTGCGATTGACCGATTTCGATGGCGCGGGCTGCTGCTTGTCGTCTGCTGCTGTCGGATGTTCCATCTGACAAAGCTTCCTCGATCAACGCTATCCAAAGCCGCGATGCGCGCGGTGTGAGTGGTCCGCCTGCGCCTTGGCCTCGCGGATTAAACTGCGCAAGAAGGGCGGGCAGACGCGCTGCGACCTCTTCGCGAGACATGCCGTTGCGCAGCGCAGGGGCGTAGTAGGTGCGCAGGATCAGCATATCAAATCCGGTCAGTACGGCATGGATATTGTCATCGTTAAAAACCGAATCCGGCAAACTGTATAAATCATTCAGCGGCCCCAAAGCCTGCGCCAGTTCTTCGTGCAGGCAGTCGCGCATTTCTTGTGGCGTCGCCTCGGTGGGAATGAAGATAGACGCCGTTTCACGGTGCTGCAATGTGCCCCAATCCAACACGTCCGAATTACGGGCCGCGCGAAGTTCTTCCCAGCTTTGAACGCGCGGCACGACAAAACAGGCCGCATTTGGGGCAACGCGCCGCATAGCGCGTGTGGGGATTGTCTGGATGACGATATTGGCCTGCGTGTTGGTGGTCAGGCTGATATTGATCTGCGCCTCGCTGCGCAGCCGCCCAATCAAGGCGCGTAGATCACGCAGCGCCGCTGGCGGCATGTCTCCAGAAGTGCGCACGGTGATGGGGCCTTCAAAACGGGTCAGAATTGCCAGTGGTCGCCCGCTTTCCAATTCAAATGAAAGGTCCATGAAGTCTGCCGCGATCTGGAAATTCGATCGTGTCGGTGGCCCAGGGCTTTGCGCCACAAAGCCACGCATCTGCGGGAAATTCAGCAAAATAGGTTCTGGCATCGGGGCTAACGGCGGTTGGGCGCAGGCCGCAGCAAAGCACAACGCGAGCGCAGCAAAGCGTTTGAGGGATAGAAGGGTAAAAACCATGGCTGTGCTGCTCGTTATTATCTTTTCTTGGACAATAGCGGGCTTTGTCTCAAGGACCAGTCAATTCCCTGTGGGCTGGGTTTAGCGTTGACTGCGGGCCATGAAGGCAAGGCGTTCGAACAAATGCACGTCTTGTTCATTCTTCAAAAGCGCGCCGTGCAGTTTTGGCAAGGCATTGACGCCGTTACGTTTGAGGTCCTCTGCATCCAGATCCTCCGCCAGCAGCAGTTTAAGCCAATCAAGCACTTCGGACGTAGACGGTTTTTTCTTCAACCCGTTAGTTTCGCGTATCTCGTAGAATTGCGTCAGGGCCGCCGTCAGAAGCGAAGCTTTTATCCCGGGGTGATGCACCTCGACGATTTTGCGCATGGTGTCCACGACTGGAAAGCGGATGTAGTGGAAAAAGCAGCGACGTAGAAAGGCATCTGGCAGCTCTTTTTCATTGTTGGACGTGATGATAACAATAGGGCGATGCACGGCCTTGATCGTTTGACCGGTCTCGTAGACGTGGAATTCCATCTGGTCGAGTTCTTGCAACAGATCATTGGGGAATTCGATGTCGGCCTTGTCGATCTCGTCAATCAGCAAGACGACTTTGCCGTCTGCCCCGAAAGCCTGCCAAAGCTTACCCCTTTTGATGTAGTTGGCCACATCGTGAACCCGCGCATCACCCAATTGGCTGTCGCGCAGACGGCTTACGGCATCGTATTCATAAAGCCCCTGTTGGGCCTTGGTGGTGGATTTGATGTGCCATTCAATCATCGGCAGCCCCAAGGACGCGCTGATCTGGCGGGCCAATTCGGTTTTGCCCGTACCGGGTTCGCCTTTGACCAGCAAAGGGCGTTCCAATGTGACAGCTGCATTCACCGCCATCGTCAGATCGTCAGTTGCGACATAGGTGTCTGTACCCGTGAATTGCATATGTGTCCCCTTTGGAATTTGGCTGAACTTAAGCGCGTCATGCCCAATCATCAACACTATGTTATGGTGAAAAATGGGGGGGTGACAGAACCCGAGCAGGGCGTTAGACGGTCTTTAAATTCGGGGTGTCGCGACCAATAAATAGTACCACGGGGCGCGACAAGCAGAGGAAAAAAAGAATGAAAGCCGAAGCGTTTCAACTTGATGACTACCGCCCTGCCGACCATGAACCATTCATGAACGAGCGCCAGACAGAGTATTTCCGTCGCAAGCTGCATAACTGGAAAGCAGAGTTGATGGAAGATAGCCGCGACACCGTCGCTGGCATGAAAGACCAAACCCGGAACATTCCCGATGTCGCCGACCGCGCGTCCGAGGAAACCGACCGTGCGCTTGAACTGCGCACGCGGGATCGACAGCGCAAACTGGTCAGCAAAATCGACGCAGCCCTGCGCCGGATTGATGAAGGCGAATACGGTTACTGCGAAATCACTGGCGAGCCTATCTCGCTCAAACGCCTTGATGCGCGTCCAATCGCAACCATGAGCCTTGAGGCCCAAGAGCGTCACGAGCGCCGCGAGAAAGTGCACCGCGACGACTAAATGGACAATAACGCACAGCGTGACATTGCCATAATCGGCGGCGGAATTGGCGGACTGACTGCAGCGCTCGCATTTGCCCGTAAAAACGCCCATGTGACCATTTACGAACAAGCCCCTGCGCTGACCGAAGTCGGGGCAGGGCTGCAAATCACCCCAAATGGTGCGCGTGCTTTGAACGCGTTGGGGTTGGAAAAAGCGCTGGCTGCGTCTGGGATCACTGCACAGGCAGTTGCACCGATGGATGCAATTTCTGGCAAGCAAATCACTCTCTTTGATCTTTCGGACCAAACCCCAGCCTACAGGTTTTACCATCGTGCCGCGCTGATCGACGTGTTGGCCCGTGCCTGCACAGCTGCTGACGTCACCGTTAAACTTGGCACGCGCATAGAAATGTTGCGCCCTGACGGCAGTTTTGAGGTGGACGGCATCCGGATCAAGCCAGACATGACATTCGGCGCAGATGGGCTACATTCGATTGTGCGCGGTCTGATAAATACCGCCGAAAAGCCCTTCTTTACGGGCCAAGTGGCGTGGCGTGCCTTGATCAAAACTGACGAAACCGATCCAATTTTGCGCGTCTGGATGGCTCCGGGACGGCATGTGGTGACTTATCCGCTTTCTGGTGGTAGGCTTAACATTGTGGCCGTTCAGGAACGCAGTGGATGGGCCGCAGAAGGCTGGCATCACAATGATGAGCCCGGGAACCTGCGCCAAGCCTTTGCTGATTGCTCTTGGGAGATCAAAGGCATTCTGGGCGACATTGAAAAGGTTAATCTTTGGGGGCTATACCGGCATACGGTCGCTGCAAAGTGGCATGCGGGATCAATCGCGATCTTGGGCGATGCGGCCCATCCAACGCTGCCGTTTATGGCGCAAGGCGCCAATCTGGCGATTGAAGACGCTTATGTACTGGCGCGGGTCTGCAACGAGAACTCTGATCTGGAACAAGGGCTTCGCGACTACCAAACCCAACGCCGCGCACGCGCGGTCAAGGCAATTGCAGCAGCCAACAGCAATGCGCGCAACTATCACTTGGGCGGCTTGAAAAAAATCGTGGCACATACGGGATTGCGGGCGATGGGCAAAGTCGCGCCAAATGCGTTTTTGAACCGACTAGGCTGGCTGTACGATCACGATGTGACGGCCTGACGACAGGGCTAGTGGTCAGATGGGGCTATATCCCGTAGCTTGTTGGTCATGGATTTCAGCTGTTCCACTGTCCATCTTGAATGCACGCGCACAGTGCTGGCTGACTGGTTTCCCAAACCCAACGCTGGCACATCATGATAGGCTATTTGCGGACGGATCGGGCGGGGCACAAACCCGCCACCGCAAGTCAGGCACACGTTTTTAAGAACGTTTTCAACGCATCCGGCACAATACGTGCATTCATAAGTACAGATTCGTGCCTCTGCCGCATCAGGTGGCAGGTTGCGATCACACCATTCGCAATTGGGACGTAGTTCCAGCATGCTAAATTCCAATCAGAGGTTTTAAGGGTGTTACCAATTCTGGTTTGCCTGATCTGTGACGTTTTCAAGCACTGTATGCGACCGCCAATCCACGCGGTAAATATCATCTTCGATTCGCATATAGACCCAGCCGTCACTGACCGAGGGTAGCCCGTAATAGCGTGCATTCATGAGCATTGAATATTGTCCGCGCTCCAGTACTTCACCGATCTCAACAGGTGGCTTCGCGCTCTCGGCAGACTGGGGGACAACAAAGCAAGCAGCACCTGCAACAGCCATGCGACATTGCGCGTTGCCCACTGTTGGCAGCGTCGCTGCAACCGCCAATATGATGAAACAACTGCGCATAATGGCGATGCTCACGAAATCACAGCGCGAGGTCAACCCAGACAGGAACGTGATCTGATGGCTTTTCACGACCGCGAACCTCTTTTTCGATCCAGCAAGTGTTCAAAACGTCGGCGCACTGCGGGGTCAACAGGAAATGGTCGATGCGGATACCATCGTTGCGATCCCATGCGCCGGCTTGGTAATCCCAGAAAGAATAATGACCAGCGCCAGCCTCGACCGCGCGAAAAGCTTCGGTATAGCCAAGGTTCACGATACGACGATACGCCTCACGGCTTTCTAGCCGGAAAAGGGCGTCATCGCGCCATGCGTCGGGGCGGGCCGCGTCCTCTACTTGGGGGATAATATTGTAATCACCAGCAATTAGAGCGCATTGTTCATCTGCGATAAGTTCTGCTGCGCGCGCCCGCAGGCGCTCCATCCAGCGTAGTTTATAGTCGTATTTTGGGCCCGGCGCGGGGTTGCCATTTGGCAGATAGAGCCCGCAAATGCGCAATGCCTTTTCGCCCACAACAGTCGCTTCGATATAACGGGCTTCAATGTCGTCAATGCCATCACGGCCTGCGCCTGTCGCCCCTGGCAAGCCGCGTGTGACGTCCTCTAGTGGGTATTTGGACAGCAGGGCGACCCCGTTAAACCCTTTTTGACCGTGGGTTTCGACGTTATAGCCTTTGTCCTCAAAAATCTCGCGGGGGAAACCGTCATCGACGGATTTTATTTCTTGCAGGATCGCCACATCGGGTTGGGCGTCATCGATCCAATGGATCAATGCGTCGATTCGGGCTTTGACGCCATTGA
>JBLHTS010000159.1:0-8622 GCA_047627695.1 Yoonia sp.
TGCTCTAGCGCGTCAAGCGCCTTCCGCAGCTGTGAACGGGTCAGTACCAAGCGTTCGGTCAGTTCACGCTCGGCTGGTAGGCGATCACCATAAGCATACCCACCTTCGTCGATAAAAGCACGCAGAACATCGACAGAGGGAGTTGCTTTGACGGGCGGGTTGGAATTGGGCAAAACGTTCCTCTTTGGTTGAATTGGTTGACCAATTAGCGATCGATTTCGCCTGAATATCGCTAATCATTGCAGATTGATAGGAGTTTATCAATATAAATAGTATTGATTGGGATTGATTTATTGGGTCCACGCGGCTACCACTTGGGGCATCTGCTTTGACCTTGGAGCCTTAAATGACTGAATACGTTATACTACCCCCGCCTGTTGCATCGATTCCTGTCGCGGGGGGCGGGGCCTTTCCTGTCCGTCGCGTCTATTGCATTGGGCGCAATTACGCCGCCCACGCAGTTGAGATGGGCCATGACCCAGATCGCGACCCACCCTTTTTCTTCCAAAAGAACCCAAATAACCTGGATGCCAGCGGCTCCTTTCCCTACCCCAGCCAAAGCAGCGACGTGCATCACGAGGTCGAACTGCTTGTCGCTCTGAAATCTGGCGGAACCAATATCAAACTCGAGGATGCGCTAGACCATGTTTGGGGTTATGCGCCAACGCTGGATATGACCCAGCGTGATTTGCAGGGCGTTGCTAAAAAGATGGGGCGACCTTGGGAAATCGGCAAGGCGTTTGAACGCTCTGGCCCGGTTGGTCCATTGCAGTCAGTCGCGGATGTCGGGCACCTGGATAGCGGCAAAATCGAACTTACAGTGAATGGCGAGGTCCGGCAGACTGGCGACTTGAACCAGATGATCTGGAAGGTCCCAGAGATGATTTCCTATCTTTCGGACTATTTTGAGCTCGCTGCTGGAGACGTTATTATGTCAGGCACACCATCTGGCGTCGGTCCGGTTGAGAAGGGCGACACAATGGTCGTGACAATCGACGGGTTGGACGATCTGACCGTCAACGTTGTCTAGGAACTATGCGACTTACTTTACGGGCAGCAGTCTTCGGCTGTTGCTCGTAAATCGGGTCAGAAGGTTGCTGTCAAAAACGCTGAGGTCATACGGATGTAGATTCTCTGGTCTGGGAACTACGAAGTGAGAGTCACTTTGCAAGAAACACGCGCAATTGGAGGTACGGGGTTAATGGAGCTAACGCTTGGCACTTGGGATCATGACCGCGTTATGGCGCTTCATGATGGTCGCATTGAGGTCCCTAACGTTACTCTGAAATCTGAAATCCACCCGACTTCTAAGCTGTTTCCTTGGGCTGTTCAAGACGCGCGGTTTGATATCACCGAGATGTCCGTGTCCAGCTACATACTGCAATTGTCGCGGGGAGGGTCGGATTACACTGCGATCCCTGCTTTTGTCAGTCGCGCTTTCCGGCATAGCGGTTTTTTTGCGCGGGCCGGTTCTGGGATCGAAAGCCCAGCGGATTTCGCGGGGCGTCGGATTGGTGTTCCAGAATATCAAATGACGGCTGCCGTGTGGATGCGTGGCATTCTGGCGGATGAATATGGCGTCGATTGCGACACGATTCACTGGCGCACCGGTGCGCTTGATGGCGGGGTGCGGCGGGAACGTCTGGAGCTGGAACTGCCGCAAGGCATGAAGGTCGAACCGATCACTGAGGGCGATAGCCTTCAGGCGATGTTGCTGCGCGGCGAGATCGACGGATTGCTCGCACCCAAACCCCCGCTGGCATTTCTTGAAGGAAATCCCGACTTGATCCGCCTTGTTCCTGACTTCGAGAAAGCAGAGCAGGACTATCATCGCAAGACCGGCTTTTTCCCCATAATGCATCTGATTGGTGTGCGCAAATCCATTGCGAATGAAAACCCTGCTCTGGTGCGTGACCTTTACGAAGGCTTTGTCGCCGCGCGGGATACCGCGATGGACAGGCTGCGCTCGGTCTGGCTCGGCAATGCAAATCGCCTGACGCTGCCTTGGCTTGGTGCATCGATGGAGCGCACCCTTGCCACCTTGGGACCGGATTACTGGAGCTACGGCTTTGCTGCGAACAGCGCCGAGATCGCAACCATCTGCCGGTATTCGGTAGAGCAGCACTTGGCCAAGTCCCAGGTTGAACCCGAAGCCCTCTTTCACCCTTCGGTACTGGGGACCTGAGATGATAGAGATGTGGCATGCAGGACTGGGATGGCCGACAGCAGCGACGCTGCTGGCATTTAGCTTTGCCAGTTCGTTCATCACGATCGCCTTTGGCATAGGTGGTGGGGCTGTCATGCTCGCGGTGTTGGCGACATTGCTACCCGCCGCAGCAATTATTCCGGTTCATGGCTTGGTGCAACTGGGCTCCAACGCTGGGCGGGCCTCCATCATGACGCGGTACATGCGATTTGATCTACTGGGGCCCTTTGCCATCGGAGCCCTGATCGGCATTCTGATAGGTGGGGCGTTGGTTGTTCAGCTCGACGCGGGTTGGATTCAGATGGGCGTTGGGCTGTTCATCCTGTGGTCCGTACTGTCTAAACCGCCGTCGTTTCTGCGTCGGTCCGGCATGGTCACTGGCGTCTTCTCGAGCTTCCTAACAATGTTTTTTGGCGGCACAGGTCCGTTCGTCGCGACATATGTGCAGGCACAAGATTTGGACAGGCACGCTCATGTAGCTACCCATGCGATGTTCATGACGCTGCAACATCTGCTCAAGACGGTGGCCTTCGGCATCCTCGGCTTCGCCTTCAGCGTCTGGGCCGGGCTGATCATTCTTTTGATCGCAGCCGGTGTTCTTGGCACGCTTGCTGGCCGGGTCATGCTATCCAGAATAGACGACCGACGTTTTCGGATCGTTCTGAACGTCGCTCTCGCCCTTCTGGCCACGCGGCTCATCTATGCCGGGGCCACTGACATCTACTTTGCCAGCGCTTCACCAGCGCCGACAGGAGGAGGTAACTAATCTACAGGAAACTGCGCGACTCCTGCGGATTACCTTGAAGAGCGCTTGTGAATTTTAAAATGAAAATGGGAGGAAACCATGACCATGAAACTAATCATTAACCGCCGCACCCTGCTCGGAACAGGGGCTGCAGCAGCCATGACCCTTGCTACACCCCAAATAGTGAGGGCTAACACGTTCCCGGAACGCAACATCGACGTCTACGTCCCGACCTCAGAGGGCGGCGGAGCTGACAGGAATTTCCGCGCCTTCTCCAGCGTCTGGAAGGAGAAACTCGGGGCTGATTTCGAACCCGGCTTTTATCCCGGAGCGTCGGGTCGCGTGGGCTATGAAATATATATGGGCCGCGCAGAACCAGATTGCTACAATCTGATCTTTGGCAATATGGGACCAGAGGTACTGAATTGGGCCATGCAGGAACCCGGTTTTGACATCGACGATTATTTCTATTTTGGTCAGGTCGACAAAGACCCATGCTGCCTGTTCGTCGGTGCCGAAAGCCCGCTGCAGACGCTGGATGATATTGTCGCTGCCGCCAAGACACGTCGCCTGAACGTCGGCACCAGCCGCATGGCGCACCCCGCCTCAATTGGCCTGCTATCGCTTGGCGAACAATTGGGGATCGATTTCAATCTCATCCCGCTTCAAGGCGGCAAAGGGACCGTTGCAGGCGCCGTAACCGGCGAAGTCGACTTTTCGGTGCTGACGTCCGGTTCCGTAATCGCGGCAGGCGAAAGCGTCAAAACGCTTCTGGTGTTTGGCAACAATGTCGTCGGCGATCGTTTGAACAATGCGCCCAGCATCAACGATGCATTTGGCATGGATCTACCTGAAATGCTGTCAGCCCGCGCTTTTGGCATCCACAAAAAAGCGGCAGACGACTTTCCGGATCGCTTTGAATTCCTAACCACCACCTTTAGAGAAACCTTTGACGACCCACGTTTGATGGAGGCATATATCGCCTCCAAGGGCACGCCAGAATACCTGAGCTATGCGGGTGTCGAAGAATGCGCGGCCTTTAAACAATCAATGCTGGAACTCGGTGCACGCTACAAGACGCTTCTCAGCGGCGCCTAAAGCAAAGCGGACTGGCGACACTTTCGGCGCCGGTCCGAGATCCTAACAGATTGCAAGAAGGACGGCATACTCATGGCTTCTGACCAAAACAACCAGCCTCGGCAAATCGGAGGCGAGCTTGTCATCCCCATCATCGCG
Source organism: Yoonia sp. (assembly GCA_047627695.1). Classification (GTDB taxonomy): domain Bacteria; phylum Pseudomonadota; class Alphaproteobacteria; order Rhodobacterales; family Rhodobacteraceae; genus Yoonia. The sequence continues at coordinate 4,188 of JBLHTS010000159.1, forward strand.
GTGGTCTTTACGTTATATTTCTTCTCGACAATTTGGAATTCTCCCTGGACCGCGCAAGTCAGTGCATTCCTTGTGGGCGGTGTGTTGCTCTTGGTGTGTGCGATCTTTTCTGTGCGCTGTGGGATCAGTCTGCGGCGCGGTGAAGGAACGCTGGGGTTTGCCAATCTGGTAACCATGGATGACATCAGAACCGGGCGCCTCGGTTTGGCGGCCACGACCCTCGCTTATGTCGTTTTCATCGACAGGCTTGGTTTTACCCTGACGACGTTCCTGTTTCTGGCCAGCAGTATGCTAATTTTGGCCAAGGGCCGTAATCCGGCGTTCGTTCTAATGGTTTCCGGAATTATGGCGCTGACGGGCTGGGCTGTGTTCATCTGGGCATTTGATACGCGTTTTCCGTTTGGTTGGTTTGAAACTGTGATGAAGGCGGCATTGAGCAATGGATAGCAGTACAGCAACAATTCTGGCTGAAGTTTTCTTTGATACAATAGGCTATTGGTACGTCATTCTTCCCACGATTTTTCTCGGCCTGATCGTCGGTGGCATTCCCGGTTTCTCGGCTGCCAATACAATCATCATTCTGATGCCGCTCACGCTGGCGATGGACCTTCAAACAGGTCTCATCTTCATGATATCGCTCTATTGTTCATCACGGATGGGCGCGGGTATCCCCGCTATTCTAGTGAACATCCCTGGAACCGCCGGGGCAGCCGCAACACCACTTGATGGATACCCGATGGCCAAACAGGGCAAAGGACAGCAAGCCTTGGCAATATCCTTTGTGGCGTCGTGTCTCGGTGGGTTGCTGACCACTTTGCTTGCTTTGGCCGCCATGCCGATACTTGCCCGCGTCGGATTTTACGTGCACTCGGTCGAGATGGTCGTCGTGATGCTGTTCGGCATCTCGCTGATTGCGTCGATCGCTGCCCAAGACATGGTCAAAGGGCTGATCGCAGGTTTTCTGGGTCTGATGATCGGATCCGTTGGTACCGATGTCGTCTACGCAACCCCGCGTGGAACATTCGGGTTCTTGGAGCTTTACGACGGGGTTCCCCTGATCCCCGCTCTTGTCGGGCTGTTCGCGGTATCCGAAGCCTTCGTCATTATCGAAAAACGGATGATCATCAACCACGAGGCAGAGGTCAAAAAACCCAGTTGGCATGACACATTCGAGGGCATTTCGATCGCGCTGGAGCGCTGGTGGCATATTGTCTGGACGTCGATAATTGGCCTTGTGATCGGAGTCATCCCGGGGGCCGGTGCGTCAATTGCCAGCTTTGTGGCCTATCAGCAGTCGCGGAGTTTCTCAAAAACACCGGAACTTTATGGCACTGGTCATCCTGAGGGACTGATTGCGCCGGAAGCTGCCAATAACGGAGTAACCTCCGGCACGCTGGTGCCGCTCTTGGTACTCGGTATTCCGGGCGGTGCGACAGCGGCCATCATGCTTGTAGTGATGCAATTCCACGGTGTGAGCTTCGGGCCGTCCCTGTTTGTGGACCAACCCAAGGTTGGTTACGGCATGTTCATGGCGATGGCGGTCAGCTATTTTATTATGATCTTCACCATCCTGCCGCTCAGCCGCTACATGAGCCATGTCACCACAATCCCGACCATCTATCTGGCTCCCATGATTATCAGTTTTACGCTGGTAGGTGGTTTTGTGCCGCGCGAATACATGTTCGACATGTATCTGGCACTTGGATTCGGCGTACTGGGCTACATCGCGCGACGCACGGGATACCATGTCGCCGCAATCCTGATCGGCGTCATTTTGGGGCCTCTGCTGGAAAAGTACTTTCTGTGGTCGCTCAAAAAATCCGATGGCGACATCATGATCCTGTTCTCCTCGACGCTGGGCAACATCCTTTGGGTGGCCTTTGCGGCGTCGATTATCCTGCCGATTGTCTTTGGCATGCGGCGCAAACGTAAATCCGAGGTGGTAATCCAATGAAACGTGAACTCGAATGGGAACTTGAGCGCAACATTCGCCGGATCGGGCATCTGGATATCGACGGGGGCGGGCAAGTCGTGGTGCAGGATGGCTATGCCTACATCGGCCACATGGACCCGCCGATGGGGACATCGATCATTGATGTGAGTGATCCGAAGAACCCGACGGTTGTGTCCCATATCGTACCACCCGATGAATGGTCCCACACCCACAAAGTCCGCGTTGTGGGCGACATCATGATCACCAATGTTGAACAGGCCAAACGTCACTTTTTACGCAAGGGCGACAAGGTCGCTGGCCTTCGCGCGGAGGGTCTGAATGATGATGCAATTGCCGACACTCTTGGCGTCAAACCATCCGATATTTCTGTTCTCGGTGACGCGCAGGCGCGTGGCTACAATGACGGCGGCTTTCGCGTTTGGGATATTTCCGACAAGACGGCGCCCAAACTCCTGTCCTACGTGAGGACCCACGGATTTGGCGTGCACCGCTTCGATATGGACGAAAACTATGCCTATATCTCGACCGAGATGGAGGGCTATATAGGGAACATCCTAGTGATCTATGATTTGGCAGATCCCGCAAACCCAACCGAGGTCTCGCGTTGGCATATGCCAGGGCAACATCTTGCGGGAGGTGAAACCCCTACATGGACGGGGTACGGTGTGCGCTTGCATCACGCCATGCGCTGCGGCGATGAACTGTGGGCCGCCGTGTGGAACGCCGGCTTTCGCGTGCTGGATGCAAGTGACATCACGAACCCCACCGTCACAGGCAGCTATCGCTTCCCCGAAGCTATCCCTGAACCGACCCACACTGTGATGCCGCTTCAACACACGATCGATGGCAAAAGGTTTGCCATCGCCATTGATGAAGAACATTCACACCAACCCGGTCGTTTACACGGCTTTATCTGGGTCATGGATGTGACCGACCTAAACAATATAGAACCAATCGCGGCATGGGATTTGTCTGAACGCGCCTGCCCTTGGGTCGGTGATCCGGGCGCCCGTTTTGGCGGGCACCAGTTTCGCGAAAAACTCGACAGTACACTGATCTACGCGACGTGGTTTGCGGGTGGATTGCGCGTGCTGGATGTCGCCGATCCTTATCACCCACAAGAGGTCGCCCACTACATGGTCCCCGGCGCCGATGGCACCCCACCACAATCAAACGATGTCGATGTTGACGACGCAGGGCTGATTTACCTGCTTGACCGAAACCACGGATTAGAAATTTTGGAGATGACCCTATGAGCGACCCTGACCTTCTCGAACCCAGTATCGATCCCACCAAAAAGGCAATTGGGGTACGGCGCGTTAGTGCCCGCAACGAGGCATCGACCCGCACTGTGGTCATGGTTCGCGATCATGTGGTCATCACCGATGAAAAAGAATCCAACACGGGCCCGACGCCATTGGAAATGACGTTGTCCTCGCTTTTGGGGTGTGAAGGCGTGATCATCAACCGCTGCGCCGAAGCGATGAAGTTTCAGTACACAGCCGTCGATCTAGAAGGCGACGGCGAAGTCGACCAGCGCGGCAGTCGCGGAGTCCAAGGCGTGCGCCCCTATTTCAACTGGGTAAAGCTTCGGATCCGTGTTCACACAGAGGAGACTCAAGAGCGGTTCGCGCGATTAACCAAAAACGTCGAATATCGCTGCCCGGTTATGAACCTGTTCAAATCGGCTGATGTGGATGTCCAGATCACGTGGGAGCGCGTCGCGCCGTGAGGTTATCTCTGACGATCAACGGAACGGAATATGACATTGTCTCTGACTTGGACACACCCTTGGTCTACGTACTGCGCGATGAACTAAAACTTAAGGGGACCAAACTGGGCTGTGGATTGGAGCAATGCGGTGCCTGTGCTGTTCTTGTCGATGGTGAGGTGACCCTTTCATGCGTATCCGCTGTCGAAGCTTTTGAAGGCAAGCACATCACCACAATCGAAGGCATTGGCGCAACCGAACTGGGGCGTCGTGTTCAGGACGCGTTCGTTGCAACCTCGGCGGCACAATGCGGTTACTGCACGGCTGGATTGGTGGTTGCGACAACGGGGCTTTTGTCGCAAAACTCCGCGCCAGAGAAGGATAGTGTGACCAAGGCGCTCATCCAGCACCTGTGTCGCTGCGGCTCACATCCGCGAGTATTACGAGCCGTCGCGCAAGCCGCCAATACATGAGCCTCGATGCCTACCCTCTGATTGCTGACTGGATCACTGCGCAGGATGGCAAAGTTCTGGTTCATACCGGCAAGGTCGATATCGGACAGCGCATTTCAACCGCCTTAATCCAGATCGCACATGAAGAGTTAACGGTCCCATGGGACAGTATCGAAATTGCCCCGGTGCGTACCGGACACGCGCCTGACGAGGGTATCACGTCGGGCAGCAACTCGATTGAACAATCCGGACATGCGCTCCGGTGTGCTGCGATCACCCTGCGTAATAAGTTGATGGCGCTTGTTGCGGTCCCAAGGG